>CBDUUS010000168.1:0-3737 GCA_965370465.1 uncultured bacterium
TTCATTGGATCTTTTCCATTTAATGGTCTGTCTGATCTTCCATTGATCCCATATGAAAAACAATTATTTTTTAGTATAGTGTCATTCCCGGTAGAAGTTCACCGGTCCTATTCCCGAATACTCTTTTAGTCTGTCCGGAAGAGCACAGAGCCGGGTTCTATATAAATTGGGTCATATATTAAAAAAATAAAGCATCAGGCTGCTGGTATGGGCTTTCCCCTGACAGTTTTCCCCGGACTTCTACTACTGATATCCTTTTTAAGGAAATGGGGGGATTTCTTTAGGAGCCAGTATTTGACCACAGGCTGGACCATCCTTACCAGATATCTTTTAATGCCCAGCGTCTTCCTTATATCCATAATAAAATCATCCAGGCCGTGTTTTTGATAATTAAGAATTTTCTGGCTCCGGGAAGTATCCATCCAATCAGTATAGAACGGGGTACTTGTAAATGCTGATTCCGGCAGCATGCCTATCCCGACTTCATTAAGGACCCTGACTATAAAGTCTTTCTGGAGCATCTGGCATTTCTTACCGCCTCCTATTAGAAATGTCTTTCCCCACACTTTATCACTTAAAGCTGCGGCAGCAATGGCAGATCCAGCATCTGCGGCATGAATGAGTTCGATACGGTTATTTAAGGGAACGCTGAAAAGCATTGGGTCTATATCACAGAGCGATGGCGAAAGAACTGCCCCAAGCCTGAGAATGGTCCACTCCAGCCCTGATATCTTTACCAGCTGCTCACAGGCGACTTTATGATGCGAATAATTATCAGTGGGCCTTATCTGGTCCCCTGAAATCCTTGGGGGGCGAAGATCCTGTGTTTGCCCGAAAACAGACACAGAAGATATAAACACTATCTTTGCTGCTCCGCCCCATTCTCTTGCAGCCTTAAGAAGATTTCTCGTTCCTTCAACATTTATCTCCCAGGCCCAGTTTGGTTTTTCTTCAGAAAGCGAGGGGATGACAAAAGCCTGATGGATTATCATATCCTGTCCGGCAACAGCTTTCTTTATACACTCATTATCTGTAATATCCCCCCATATAATATCCAGTTTTTGATCGGGGACCCTTTTTTCAATGTTTTTTAATATCTTCAGGTTCTTCTTATTTTTTAGTTCCAGGACTCTTATTGAATGGCCCATACCCAAAAGATTATTAAGGGTATATATGCCTACATTCCCAAATGCCCCTGTTATTAATATATTCAAAATTAATCCTCCTTTGTCTTAAAAATACAAATAGCATAGTTCAGAGGATCATTATATGAATTCTACCTTAAAATAAGCTGATAAAAATCAATCCTGTATTTTTGCTTTCTCAGCAAATAATATCCTCTCCATCACCGGAGGATGTGAATATAGGATGAACCTTATAATGGGATGCGGTTCTGCATTGGATAGATTGGAAGCTGCCAGTCCTGTCATCAATCTTATCTGGGCATCATATTCTCCCGTAAGCTCCAGTGCAAGTTCATCTGCCTGTTTCTCAAAATACCTCGAAACAAGATTCTGGAAAGGAAGCGAAATAAATGTAAAAAGCGATATGATCAGTATTAGAATAAAAATGGATCTTATATTTGCAGTGATACCCGTCCTGTAAAATATAATATTCAATATAAAGAAACCGGCAAATCCACCAGCAATACTCATAGCTATGCTCTTTATAATATGAGCATATTTCCAGTGTGCAGTTTCGTGAGCTACTACATTCAGCACCTCATCACGGGGAAAATCATTGATCAGATTATCATATAATACAATTCTCCGGGTATTGCCGAAACCGGTAAAATATGCATTGGCTCTGACGGTCCGCCTGCTTGCATCTGCTATGAGTATATCATCTATCTCTATACCTGCCCTGTCTGTTATTTCCAATATTTCTTCCCTGAATTCTGTATCATCTATCTTTTCGAATCTATAAAAAAGAGGATCTATCAGCACAGGGTATAGATAGGCGCCTATTATAATGAAGACCGCCATAATAGAAGCAGATATCAGCCACCAGTATTTTGGCATATATACCATAAGAGCGTATATTCCTGTAAATGCTCCTATGGATAATATAATTTCTATGCCTTTCTCTTTACCAAAATCAGCAAACCACATAGCTGCTGTCTGATTTGATAATCCGAATTGATGTTCAAGGGTAAAACCGCGGTAAAAACTTAATGGGATCATTATGATATTAAGAATAATATAAAAGAGGGCGATATACCCGGCAGCAATATACACAGACATTCTGGGGTCTCTGGTAAAATATTTCCACCCGGTCCAGACTGCAGCCGCCATAAACAGCCATATAAGTATTTTTACAATTATTGATATGACCAGGCTAATGCGATTATATTCTGAGGCCCTGGCCAGAAAATCACTATTGAAATATTTAAGCGTCTCCGGCCCATATGATGGCCGGTACACAATAGCAAGTACCAGCAGGATAAGTATCATAATAAGTGCCAATGCCCCGGGGATCGCTATCAGCCACATTACTGCCGGATTTGATTTAAATATATTTGATTTTAAATCCATAAACTTTAAAGCACATCTTCTTTTATTCTATTGCTGATTCTATTAAAGATATGATAAAAATCATAATATTTTCATCTACTAATATATTTACTGATCGGATTGAAGCAGATTTTTGTAATCTCTGGAGAAAGTTTTCTTAGTCTGCAGCTTATTTCCTGTTTTCCCCTATTATCCTGGAGAGATTTTTATTTGCCTGTAAATCTCTCCACTATCTTATCTCCCCTGTGCTTTAAGAAAGTATCGAGGACTTCCTGGAACCTTTCACAGACAGGTTCCTTCCCTCCTGAAGTGGCAATTGAGGCAAATGGGCAGCCTCCCCCGCAGATCAGTGCAAAACTGCACTCTCTGCACTTTTCCATACTTATTATGTCCCGGTTGCGCCACAAACTCATCTTATCTTCATATAATTCAAGCTCAGGATAAAACCTTCCAATAGCAATGTCCTTATTGCCTATTGATTCAGGACAGATATATATACCCATCCGGGCAGAAGACATATAGTTCCAGAAGATTGCTCTCACAATTAAAAAATCTTGGAGAGACATTGGGCGCACCGTTCAGGATGTCGATTATATGCCTTATAGGTTTAAAGCAGTAAAAGCCAAAAGCTTCTTCCGTTTCTGGATATTTGTCATATATATCTATAAGCTTTTCAAGCATCATATCTTCCGGAATAATAGGCTCAATATATTCAACAGTGTTATGATCGGCCACAAGCGAGAGTTTTGCTTTAAAATTAGGATGTTCCATCCACCCTTTATCTTTCATAAAATCATATATTTCCGGAATGTATTCTATATTTTCATTATCAATATTTATTCTTATATTGGTATTCAGATCGTTTTCAAGAAGCTTCTCTATGCTGCGGCATATTTCACTGAAGCTTCCTTTCCCTGAAGGAGTTTTTCTTCTGCTGTCATGGATCCTTTGAGGGCCGTCAAGTGTTATTTGAAGCATCCCAATATTGTCCCTTGCCGGTTTGAATATGTCTATAAAGTCACCGGCAAATACTCCATTTGTGACGATTGAAGTATTTGCACCATTTGCAGCAACAAAATCAAGGACCGCTTTTACTTTATCTTTATTCTTTGGCAGAATTGGTTCTCCCCCGAAGAGATCGACTACTCCGATCTCTTTTGATATCTTTTTGGAGACTTTTTTTATGCCGCTGAATGCACTTTCCAGCATATCCGGACCCATATC
>CBDUUS010000169.1:0-3734 GCA_965370465.1 uncultured bacterium
AATATTGTTATGCAAGCTCTTGATGAGGGAATGGATCCATTAAAAATAATAAATGAAGATCTGGTCCCTGCTATTGAATTAGTTGGAGAGAAGTTTACTAAAAAAGAGTATTATCTTCCTGATTTAATGATAAGCGCAAATGCAATGAATAAGGCAATACAAATTTTAGAATCAAGAATTGAGAAAAGTGGAGTTGAGAGGAAATCAACCGGCAAAGTAGTCATTGGTTCTGTTAAGGGAGATATTCATGATATTGGAAAAACAATTGTAGCATCACTATTGTCTGCAAAAGGATTTATTGTCGAAGATGTTGGAATAGATGTAGATTTAAATACTTTTATAGATAAGATAGTTGAAATAGATGCGGATATATTAGCTATGTCAGCACTTCTGCCCATAACGATGCCTTATCAAGAGAAAGTCATTAGAGAACTTAAGGTAAAAAAACTAAGGGACAAGGTAAAAGTAATGGTAGGCGGCTCACCAGTTACTCAGGAGCATGCGGACAATATTGGAGCAGACGGATATGCCGATGATGCAGTCGGTGCAGTAAAACTTGCAGAAAAATTAATGAGTGAAAACAATAAATCATAGGAGGAATAATGCCGATTCAGGGACTGGAAGGCGGAGTATTAAAATTTTTATCAGAAGACGATCTGTATTCGATACATTTGGCAACTCTGGAGATACTCAGTGAAGTCGGAGTAAAAATGGAGTACAGGCCGGCACTTGAGATTTTTAGAGATCATGGCGCTGAAGTTGATTTTAAAAACAGTATAGTAAAGATAGATGAACACCTGCTAAAAAAAGGTCTTTCTACTGCTCCGTCCAGATTTACCTTATACGGTAAGAGTGAAGAAACTGATGTTAAAATCGATCCTCGAAGGGTTAATACAATAGGAGGATCATCTGCATTAAATGTTTTAGATCTGGAAGGAAATTACAGGCCTGCTTTATTTGAGGATCTGATAAAATTTACTATTCTTTTAAATAATCTGGAGCATCTTCATATAATGCATGGGATAGTGATCCCTTCTGATCTGGAAGAATATGGTGTAGATAGAATGATTTTTGCAGGTGTCTTTCCTTATACAACGAGAAATTATTATTCTCAGTCACAAACTGGAGCTGATGGAGTACAGGAACAAATAAAGATGGCTGCAGTGGTGCAGGGCAGCGAAGATGAAGTAAGAAAAAATCCAATGTTTACTGAAGTAGTATGCATGGTAAGTCCCCTGCAGCATGAAAAAGTAAATAGCGAGGTTTTAATAGAAGCAGCTAAAAACAATATACCTGTGTATGTAGAAGTAGACGCTATGCCTGGAGGAACTACGCCGGCGCCTATTGCCGGTACATTAGTAGAGCAAAATGCAAATGTATTAGCAGGCATAGTCCTGGCACAGTTAGTAAATCCTGGGACACCGTGCATTTATTCTATTGCTTCTGGCCTTATGGATATGACGACTGGCGGGTATGCAGGAGCTGCTCCGGAAACTAATCTTCTGCATTGTACTACTGCTCAAGTAGCTCATTATTATAATTTACCTTTTCAGGGCGGCACTGGAATAGATGCCAAGATTCCGGATGCTCAGGCAGGCTATGAAAGGGCCCTGCAGGTGCTAAGCAATGCCTTGGCGGGTACTAATTTCATTCATCTTTCTTTTGGAATGATGGAAATGATGTTAACCGCCAGCTATGAACAATGTGTTATTGATAATGAAATTATGGGAGCAGTGTTCAGAATGTTAAAAGGTGTAGAAGTAAATGAAGAGGCTTTATCAGTAAATCTTTTGAGAAAGATCGGACCGAAAACCGGACATTTCCTTAATTTTAAAGAAACTTCAGAGTATGTCCGTAAAAATAATTGGATTCCTAAAATAACTAATAGGGATGTCTGGGGCACCTGGAAAGCTGCAGGGCAGAAAGATATGAGAATGGCTGCGAATGAAGAAGCCAAAAGAATTTTAAATGAAAATACTGAACCTGTAATTCCCAGGGATCAAACTGAAGACATATTAAAAATGGCAAAGTCTTACCATGAAAAAGCACTGAAAAAATTAAAGGATAATAGTGCCAATTAGTGTATTTTTCTATTGTTTATATTAAAAGTTTATTGGTAAATATTTTTAAAGTAGTGAGATTAATCTTAGGAAAGATTACAGCAATGACTCAAAGAGAAAGAATTTTAAAAACATTAAATAGGCAAACTCCTGATAGAGTTGCCTGGTCCCCCCTGATTGCAGGGTATTTCTTATTAGCTCAAAAGAAGGAAATCAGGGATATGGGCATAATTGAAATGTGTAAGAAGTTTAATATTGACATAATAGCTAAAACTACCACCAGTGCAGCAATAAGCACATCTAAAAATGTTTTAACTAGTACTTTTATAAATGGGGAGAAGATAAAAAATCCAGAAGAGGAGCATAATTGGCAATTAGAAGCTCGCGATATTTTTGAATTATCCAAATATCGTAATCCAGAGATTAAAACCATTGAAAAGAGGTTCGAGACCCCTATTGGCATATTGACATCTTCATATGTATATAATAATTCAGCTAAGACTATTTTTCAGAAGGAATACTTTATAAAAAAGAAAGAAGACTTAAAAGTATTGGAATACATGTATAATGATTTGAAGTATGCAACATCTTATAATGATGTCATAGAGGATGAGCAGGAAATTGGGGAAGACGGTATAGTGGCTGTTGGAGTAGAAGGGTCACCCATAATTGAGATGATAGAGAATTTTATAGGTATCCAAAATTTTCTTTTTTATCTTTATGATTATCAAAAAGATATCGAATCTCTTTATGAAGTGATGTTTGCTAAAAATATTGAAGCTCTCGAGATCATTGCCCGTTCGCCGGCCAAACTTATAGTTGCCTGGGAAGATACTGGAACTGGATTATACTCACCGGATATATTTCGAAAATATGTAGCACCGGTTTTAAAAGAATATAGTAATATAGCTCATAAGAATAATAAATGCATATTGGTACATTCCTGTGGATTGTTAAAAGATATAATAATGGATCTGGTTGAAACAGATATAGATGGATTAACCGATGTGTCTCCATTGCCAACGGGTAATATTGATCTAATAGATATAAGAAAAAAAGTTGGCAGGGATTTTATTTTAACTGGCGGTATTGATCCTACAGTAATCACAAGTCCTGAGAAGAAAGTTATAGAGAAGAATGTAATAAAATTAATTAATGATATGAAACCATATGGTAATTTTATTCTTGGTAGTGCAGATTCGGTGCCAGCAGATACGCCAATAGAAAATTTAGAATTAATTTATAGAATAGTTGAAGATCATGGCTACTATTAATAGACAATGATAATGGATAAGTCATAAATGATAGAATATTTAAATAATAAAAATTTAAAATTGCTGATACTTAATATTATCAGGGATAAGGGACCTGCAACCAAACAAATGATAGCAGGCATATTAGGTATCAATATAACTACCACAACTAATTTGATTAATAAACTATCTGATGAATATAAAATATTGACGGTATGCGGGGAAGATTCTTCAAGTGGCGGTAGAAAACCAAAATTGTATCACATAAATAAAAAGGCAGGGTATGTCATAGGTCTGGATATAGGCGGAGAGAATATTAGAGTTGTCATAACGGATATTTCGGGAAATATAATTTCAGGTTTGAAAGAAAAGATAAACTCGGGAAAAGATAAAGATAAAATAATGAATAAGGTATTGGGCA
>CBDUUS010000170.1:0-3726 GCA_965370465.1 uncultured bacterium
GTGGCAGACCTTTAAAGATTTATAAAACGCCTTAATTTAACCTATTAGAAAATAACTATATTCTGTTATAATTATTAAAGCTGTTAAAAGGAATGGGAGAATTAACATGTTATCAAGATATATCTTATTAGCAATGAAAAAAGCCAGGTATGAAATACTTGAAGATGATGATACCTTTTATGGAGAAATTCCAGGATTTAAAGGGGTTTATGCTAATTCTAATACATTAGAAGAATGCAGGGAAGAGCTTGAAGAAGTATTAGAAGAATGGCTGTTTTTTAGGATATCCAGGAATTTACAAGTACCTGAAGTCGATGGAATTGAATTAAAAATAAAAGAAATCGCAGTATAATGCCCGGGATCGGTTCTATAAAAAGAAAAGAGCTGATAAGGCACTTAAAGAAACTTGGTTTCCATGGACCTTATTCTGGAGGGAAGCATCAATTTATGGAAAAAAGAAATCTTGCTATAAGATTACCAAATCCTCATAAAACAGATATAGGAAAAGAGTTATTAATAAGAATATTAAGGCAAGCTGGCATCAAGAAATCTGATTGGATCAAGTTAACCAGCTACAGGTAGTATAGAAAATTTGAAGTATATATTTTAAAGTCTCCGGGTAATAATTTATTGGTTTTCAGATAATTCATTGAATAGTTCTCTGGCCCTGTGCTTTGATTTTTTAAGGATCGCATCCCCTTTATCTGTTATAGAATAGTACTTTCTTATCTTCCCTTCTATATTGGCTTTTCTCGAGATCAGGTACCCGTTTTTTTCCAGCTTATGAAATATGGGATAAAGTGTACCAAAGGAAATATCATATCCATGTCTTGCAAGTTCATTTTTAAATTCTTTTCCATAGATCTCTTCTTTTTTTGAATGATAGAGGATATGCAGCTTTATAAATCCAAGAAAAAAATCACGGAAGATCCTATCTTCCATTATTACCTCCCGGTACTTGAATTGAGCTTTTTCCTGCCCAATATCAGACTTATTAAAAAGATCAGAAATCCAAGCAGGCTAAAAATAGCAGAAACAGTAAATGCCCATCTGCTTCCAAAGAGATCCCATAATGTCCCCATTATAAGCGATGCAGGGAAAAGGGCCAGGCCTATCCCTGTATTAAATAAGCCATAAGCGGTGGCCCTCTGGCCGGGGTCCACAAGGTCCGCTATATATGCCCTGAAAACACCTGCTGATAATCCATAGTAGATCCCATATGCCCCGAACAGGACCCAGACGGACCACAGGGAATTGGATATAGAAAATAAATAATAAATTATTGAATAATAGATAAAGGATGTAATGATCACCGGTTTTCTGCCGATTTTATCAGATAGCGAACCAAATATTGGCGAGGATAGCGAACAAAATATATTATAGACGATCCAGATAATAGGAATCAGGAAAATCGAGAGCCCTGTTTCCCTCGCTTTGAGGATAAGGAAAGCATTTGAAGAATTTCCCAGGCTAAAAACAATACTTGCTGTCAGAAACAGAATAAAAGGCGTGCTTCTGAGACTGCTTTTGGATCTTATGCTCTGGCTGGCTTTCTTTTCAAGAGGGGCCTCCTTCACAAATCTTATAAAAAACAGAGCCATGACAGCAGGGATCACAGATAGTAAAAAAACCAGCCGGACATTACCTTTGAAAAAGAATAAAATAAGCATAGCGAGTAGTGGGCCGCCGATTGCACCGATTCTGTCCATTGCTCTATGGAAGCCAAAAGCCCTGCCTTTTTTTGAAGCATCGACGGAAGTCGATATCAATGCATCACGGGCCGGGGTCCTGGAAGCCTTGCCGATCCTTTCGAAAAATTTTACAGTCAGTACCGCTGCCCAGGAATTGGCAAAGAACAAAAATGGCTTCGAGACCGCAGATAGGCCATAACCGAGGTAAATAAATAGCTTTCTATTCTTTAATTTGTCTGAGAGTCTGCCAAAAACTGGTTTGAGCAGGGATGCGGTACTCTCTGCAATACCTTCTATCGCACCTATTATTGCCTTTTTGGTTCCAATGCTGACAAGAAATTCAGGGATCAAAGGATATATCATCTGGCTTGAAAGATCAGTGAATAAAGAAACCATTCCAAGAAGGACAATATTATTTTTCAATTTTTTATTGGCCACAGCCTGCCCCTTTTAGTTTATTATATTGCAAGTCGATATCGAATATAGATATTGTAAATAATAACTTATTTTTTGGAATTGTCAATTTGAGTTTTTTAATAATGTTGTTATTCTGCGATATTGACATTTGAGTTTTTTAATAAGAAAAAATTCAAATTTAATTAGTTCTATATGGAGCATTCAAAAATATCGCCGCCATATATATCATAAGCTACAAAAAGGGGAAAATCTTTGACTTCTATCCTGTAGATCGCTTCGGGACCAAGGTCCTCATATGCAATAGCTTCAATATGGCCGACCTTTGAAGAAAGATAAGCTGCTATCCCGCCGATAGCTATAAGATAGATAGATCCATATTCAGGGCACATCTTCTTTAATGCTTCGCTTCTTCTGCCCTTTCCTATCATGGCCCTGACGCCCCGGGCCAGAAGAGGCTCAGTGATAGTGTCCATCCTTGCAGAGGTAGTCGGGCCTATGCTTCCGCTTTTCTTTCCGGGGGGTGTTGGAGATGGGCCGACATAGAATATTGTAATATCAGTCAGATCCACTGGAAGA
This sequence comes from uncultured bacterium, assembly GCA_965370465.1. GTDB lineage: Bacteria > Actinomycetota > Humimicrobiia > Humimicrobiales > Humimicrobiaceae > M55B120. Next base: position 2,685 of record CBDUUS010000170.1, read on the forward strand.
GGCTGTCCGTCCCTGATGGCTTTTAACATCCTTTTGTGTGCAGCATCCCTTGCTCCATAAATAGTGCCGCTCAAATATACCATATCGCCTGAATGAAGTTTCTTTACTTTGTCAGTATTCAGAGGAGTCTTTAAATAGCGGGTATTCGGATCCTTCTTCTGCTTAGAGCTCATCTTTATCATCATTGCTAAAATACCTGTCCCTTTTAAAATAATTATCATATGTCTTCTGAGAGCCTGTTCTGGACGGCTTTCTTCTACGGTGCGAGCTGAATGTCAGGGCAAAAATGATAAAGAGTATAAAGAGCCCCAATAGCCCCAGGATCACGACTATAAAATATGACAGGAATTTTGTCTTCTTCCCCTCGATCATGATCTTCTGTTCCTCGCCGTATGGGATGTTCCAGATAGCGATATTATTATCCCCTATAAGATCTGCATTGGACTTGACTATCTTCACAGGAAATTTGATCTGATATGTAATATTTAAAATTTCGCTGTCAGCGCTGGCAAGATCATGAAGACGGTTATGGTCCGAATTGGTATCACCGGAGATAAGCAGGGTCTCATCGATCTTCATATCGATATAATCTTCGAAAAAGACTTCTCTGTAAAAGAAATACTCATTGATCTCCATTTTTGCAAGGAATCTCTGCGAGGGCTCGCTGGAAAAGTCATCTATGGAAATATGTTTGAGAAAATTGATATCATCAAAAATGACCTTTGAGGAAAAATGGGTATAGCCTTCTTCTTCAAAAGTCTCTATTTCACCTTCAGGAAGTATCTCAAGCAATCTATCAAAAAGGGACCGGTTCTGCTCAAGTACGACCTCTCCTTTCCGGACATACTCAGTCTTTACAGCTATATCAACCGTCCGCGTACCTGAATAGTCTTCATCTATCTGTGTGTATATATCTATAAATGTAGGGCCGCAGCCGGATATAAGCGGAAGAATGAGCATTATAATAATTAAAATGATAATAACTTTTTTTATAGCATCATCCATAATAAGGACCCGTTTATTGTTCCCGCGCTTCATTCTA
>CBDUUS010000171.1:0-3715 GCA_965370465.1 uncultured bacterium
TCTCGACTTCTACTGTAGGATTTCCCCTGGAGTCAAGTATCTCCCGGGCATGTATCCCAATTATTTCTGTCCAGTCGCTCATTTGATTTCTCCCCTTTAAATATATTTTTCCAAAATCACATATATAAAACCTACGGTATTATATCACAATAATCTCTTTACGGAATATTATAATGGATACTGATAAGTTTTTAAAATCAGCAGCCTACCACTCATATCCATATAGGAAGCCATTGAGCCTCCTCCGACCATAGCATCAGGAGCGACTGATCTTTAAATATCAGCTCAGTTATAAGGTCCATATTATCGGCAAATCTATAACCTCTAAGATCTTCTTCAATCACAGATGATTTTTCAATGATTTAAATAAATTATTTTTGTTTAAATATGATTACTTAAAAAAACAGTAGCGGGACCTGGCACTTTTGCCCGATCCCGCTACTATCAACTTAAAGATTACAGTAAATATTTATTTCCTAATATCTGCTACTCAGGAAATGCTGAGTTTCCTGTTTTCTCAAGAACATCAGCGGCAATATCCATATAATTATCAGGAGTGACCAGCTTTACAGGAACATTAACCTCTTGATTCTCATATGATTCTCCTTCCATGAGGATCTTTGCTAAAAGCTCTACTGCTTTATAGCCAATATAATAGGGCTCTTGAAGTATGGTAGCATCAAGCACGCCGTCTTTTATGGCCTGAAATTCTTCCGGATCACCATTATAACCAACTACAACAACATCCTTGCCTGCAGCTGCAGCTGCATTAGCAGCGCCTACTGCTTCACGTCCGCTTGCAAAGAATACGCCGGCCACATCAGGAACTGCAGACATGATCTGCTGCATAGTATCATATCCGCCTTCAGCGCTGGCAGTCTGGACTATAATATTAGAAGCAACATCATATCCAAGTTCCAGAGCCTTTGCCAGAAATCCTTCACCTCTCTGTCTTGCATAGGTCCATTGAGGGAGTAGATTACCCAGACCGAGTTTTTTCGTATTATCACCCAGTATGCTATCAATATATTCTACTGCTAATTCCCCTCCATTAAAATTATCAGAGATGAGCAGAGCATTTACAGGGCCAGATTTACCTATATCGGCACAAACAACTGGAATACCTGCATCTCTTGCATTTTGAACAGCTGGTCCTATTGCGCCAGGATCTACCGGTGTGGACACTATTCCATCTACGCCCTGGTCAACCAATGTATTAAGGTCCTGAACCATTTTTGTAGCATCGCTGTTCTGATCGATCATTACATATTCAAAGCCAAAATCTTCACAGGCATCTCTTACTCCGGCTTCAACATTCTGGAAAAAAGTATACTGCATGGTCCATAGCGAAAAGCCTATAGTTATGTCTTCAGCTTTCTTTAATTCGTCTACCGCCTCTCCTCCAGCTTCTTCCTTACAACCGGAAAGACCCACCATCGCAACCATCGAGAAACTCATAATTATTACTACAATCCACAAAATTGTCTTCTTCATTTCAACCCCCTTATTAAATATGTTTTTTATTCCTTTTCACAATAAATCGGTCAGGTTTGCTCAGACAGATGACCACCTGCAATTTAATGATCAACAATCCTTTATAAGCAAACCCTAAAGTTTTTTCATCTTAATGCACCTCCTCTGGAGACATTAAAGGTTAATAATACAAATTAAGCTCATACCATAAAATAAATTATCTATAGCTCTCCCTGGCCCAATAAATAGAATTTTAATTTATTAAGTGAAACAGCAATGATCATTACCATACCGGTTACTATCAATTGCCAGTAAGAACCGACCTGCAGCAGTCCCATGCCGTTTCCAAGAAATGTTATTATCAACGCAGCAATCAGTGCACCGCCGAGGCTGCCATTGCCGCCGCCCAGCAATGTACCGCCGAGGACCACTGCAGTTATTACCTGAAACTCATAACTTTGGCCCAGAAGACCCGGATTAGCCGCACCCATAGTTGCAGTATTTATGACTGCTGCAATTCCAACAAAAAATCCTGCAAATGTGAACACAAAGATCTTAATATTATCTACATTTATTCCTGAGAGCTCAGCAGCCCTTGAATTGGTGCCGACCGCTACAACATACCTGCCAAGCGGTGATCTCCTCAGAACCAGATAAGCTACAATATAACAAATTGCTGTTATGAAAATCGGTAGAGGAATATTAAGAATTTTACCATTGCCAATAAAGAGCCAGAATTTATTATCTATATAAACAGGATAATTATCAGTATAGATAAATGCCAGCGCCCTGAAGATAAATAGCATTCCAAGAGTTGTAATAAATGCAGGTATCCGGAGTTTTGTTACGAATAATCCATTTATAAGACCCAGCAGGGCCGCAATAATAATAGTTGAGATAACTCCAAATACTCCTCCGATCCTCGGAATAAAAGAAGAGCCCAGCACCGCAACCAGGGCAAGCATCGAACCTATGGAAATATCAAAATTCCCCGTCATTATAATAAAGGTCATACCTATTGCACCAATGGCTATATAGGATGAGAACCCCATTGTGGAGAGTAAATTTCTCCAGGATACAAAAATAGGCGACTGTACGGAAAAAACTATAAGAACGATAATGAAAATAAATGGCAGGCCAAAATTACCCCATAATTCTCCTGCTTTATGCTTTACCTTCCTGGACCTTTCGTCAACCATTTCTAATCCTTTTTTTAACTAAAATTCAAAATATTAAACCTTATTTCTAAAATATTATAATAATAGCTACATTTTTATTCCTCTGATCCTGGCAACCTCTAGATATCTTCCTCTGAGTCCGTCAATGAAAAGTGCAAATATCAGCACCATTCCTACTGCCAGCATCTGATAGAAATACTGTACACCTATTAGATTTAGGCCATAATATATCATCGAGATGAATATGCCTGCAAAAACAGCTCCCAATAAATTCCCTTTTCCTCCTGACAGACTTGTCCCGCCTAAAACCGTAATTGTCAAAACCGTTAAAGTAAAGCCGGGAGCCATGCTTGGAATCCCTATTAATGCCTGTGAGGTCCTTATAACTCCGACAATACTGGCAGTAAAGGCCACGAGCACATATACCATTATTTTTATAAATGTCACATTCAGGCCGGAAATTGCTGATGCGCTTTCATTGGATCCTACTGCACTAATATATCTGCCCAGGGAAGTCTGGTAGAGCAAGAGATAAAATATTATAAAAAGAACTGCCATTACTATTATGGGAACAGGAATTCCCCATATTTTACCGGTACCTATAAACATAAACTCGCTCTGGCTTATTGGTATCTGCCTGCCCCTTGTTATTAGAAAAGCTACCCCTCTTACAATTGTAGCCATAGATAAAGTAGTTATCAAAGGATTGACTCCAAATTTGGTGATCAGGACACCATTTAGAAACCCGACCACACAGCTAAAAAGTATTGATACTATAATTGCCAGAGGGATTCCAAGATCCGGGATAGTCATCGCTAAAATAACACTTGTAAGAGCAACAACAGCCTCTACCGAAAGATCGAATCCTCCGCTTGTGATAGCAAGGACCATTCCAAAAGCTACAATTCCTCCATAGGTCCCCTGCGTTATAATTGAAAAGATGGTATCAGTTCTAAAGAAATTTGGACTGGCTATGGCCAGAAAAATACTCCCCAGTATGATCAGTATGAATATTCCGATTTTTTCATATAGCTTTAAAAATCTTATCATTGTGTGTTCCCTGA
>CBDUUS010000172.1:0-3705 GCA_965370465.1 uncultured bacterium
ATAACTATTTGAATTTTCTTCTTAGCTGCCTCAGTTTGTAGTTGAGGTCATCTCCGCCGCCTCTTCTCTGGCCGCCGCCGTATCCGCCACCATTATTATCACGTCTTGGCGGTCTTTTTTCCATCTCTTTTGCCTCGTTTACAACTATGGTCCTTTCCATGAATTCAGACTGGTTAAGTTTTTCCGTAGCAGCCTTTGCTGCGTCTTCTTCTGCCATCTCTACAAAACCAAAACCTTTTGATCTTCCGTCCGGACTTGAAATAACTTTGGCATAAGTGACTTCGCCGAATTCGACAAAGAGCTCATTCAGTTCCTTTTCGGTAACTGAGTAGCTTAGATTTCCTACATACATCCTCTTTTTCATTACATAGCCTTTCCCTGTAAAAAAAATTTTACTATTTATATTGGCACAGACAAATCAAATAAAAATAAGTCATTGAATTTAGAAAAGAATTAAAACGAAGACTAAAATTCTATGTGATCTATATCTCTAAATAAATATCCCTACTGCCCTTACTAATAGCGTCTAAAAAATAGACGGCTACATTATATAACAGATATAAGCAGTAAATCAAATATAATTTTAAAAACTTTTCAGGATAAAAATATTAAGATTGATATCTTATTTCTCTAAGACTTCTCTAATCCTACGGCTCCATCACTTTACCCATAAAGAGAATACTGCCTGTCCTGTCATCTGATATTGTAAATATAAAGGGCCTATTGACTATAAACTCCACTATTTCATCAGCGATCATTGCAGATTCTCCCATCTCCACGATCGTGGCAGCTGCCGCCTCGCTTCCCTTTTCATTGACCTCGATAACAGCCTTATGCAGGACCCTTGATATGAATATTCCTCTGCTGATACCGGTAAAATCAGCGCCGAGTCCAAAAGCTATGCCCATTCCCAGCTCCGTCAGGCTATCATTTAAAAGCTTTGTGCCATATTCCATCTTATACCTGGGCATGGACAGGATTACCTCGCTATCTGATAGGCTGCCGGTTATCCCATTCCATTTCTCTTCATCCATATTCCCTATGATACTATCAATGCCGGTTCCCTCATCTGGAAGGACTATATACATCGAAAACTTCTCCTGGCCATATGGGAGCCTTATTATCCCATAGTCATCTCCTCTTCCATACTGGAAATGCTCCTGTATATTCATCATGGGCACTTTTTTTGTGCCTCCGCCGGCCAGATAAAAATCATCATCACGGGTGGCCGTCTCTTCAAAGGGATATGTCCACTCCCCCTTAAAGTATATTGCATTTATAAGGTACATCACGGCATTTGGGGGGATCTCATCAAGCATCTCTGTTATCTTTTCTTTGGTGGCATCCGATATCCAGCCATTTATAATATCCACGGCCCCGGGATCGCTAAAATCAAGCTTTCTTACTCCTGAGTTATAATATTTCTTATTTATATCTTTAAAATCCTCTTTAGCATCAAAGTCCATCCTCTCCCATATTGAATTAGCAATGCTCATCTCCACATCGCTGTCCCCGTTAAGAATGCTCACCATAAGATCGCTGAACCCCTGATTCAGCTCCTCAAGATCAATGCCGGAAAACTCCATTGCATCAGCCATGGCAAGACTTGTCTCCTCCCTGGCCCCATTATATGTCATGGCAAGGGCCAGAAGCATAGACAGCGGTGATATAAAGATATTCTGATCCTCATCTTCAACTGCAAGCTCCCTGAATATTTTAAATGCAAATCTTGTATTGGCATCGATCAGGCTCCTGTCAATATCCTTTACGATCTCATCGGACCTCTCCTCCGACACAACCGGGACGCTGTCAGCTGTGCTGATCCTTCCGGCACAGCCGATTGGAAATATGATCCCTGTGAGAAAAAGAATCGTCACTATTATTGTTAATGCTATTTTTGCCTTTGCCATTTTATCCTCCTGTTCCTAAAATCATTAAAAAGACATTATTTCAAATAATATAACCGGCCCTAACCGGAGCTCTCTGCAGGATTTGCGACTTTTCCCATAAAAAGGATGGTCCCTGTCCTGTCATCCGAGATTACAAATAAGAAGGGCCTGTCCGCGATAAATTCTATAGGTTCAGCCGGAGCAGAAGTCACCTTCATCTCTACAACCGTTACAGCCGCAGCTTCGCTTCCCTTTTCATTTACTTCTATTACTGCCTTATGGTCTACTTTCGATATAAAGAGATCCGGGTGCATCCCGCTGAAGTCGGCATTATTGGTAAATGCTATTCCCATTCCGAGTCTGGTAAGCGGCGGCAATAGGTCCCTGATGCCGTATTCGATCTCAAACTTTGGCATCCTTAGATTTAATTCCCTTTCTTCAAAAGAGCCTATAAATTCACTCCAGCTATCTCCTGTTATTTCTTCTATGGCCCGGTCCAGGCCAGTACCCTCAGGAGGCAGCATAATATACATTGAAATCATATCGCGCCCATAAGGAAGCCTCACGGCCTCAAGATCCCCATTTCCGCTATATTTATAATCTCCATAGTTTTCCATCATCTCCGCATCCACTGTGCTGCCGCCGGTTAGATAGAAATTATCTGTCCCTGTAAGTTCCTCATCAAAGGGATAGGTCCAATCTCCCTTAAAGTAGATCGCATTTATAAGGTACATCATGACCATTGCATCGATCTCTCTTATCATCTTATCGATCTTTCCCCTGGTCGCATCTTCTATCCATTCATTTATGATATCCGGAGCATCACTCCTTGAAAAATCCAGATCCTGCACCGTACTATAGTAATACTGTGCCACTCTATCAAGGTAGTCCTCTTCCACCTCAAAACCTGACCTCTTCCATACCGAATTTGCAATATCAAGTTCAATATCAGGGTCCGCACTCTGGATGATTGTCAGAAGCTGTGAAAAATTACTATTGAGGTCCTCGAGGTCCATTCCTGAAAAACCAAGAACCTCTGCCATAGCATCTTTTGTATCAGTTCCAGCTCCATTATATGCCATAGCAAGGGCCGTAGTTATGGAAAAGGGGGAGATAAAGATATTTTTACCCTTATCCTGATCAAGCAATTCCTTAAAGATGTCAAAGGCAAACTTATTATTGGCTCCAATGAGCTCCCGGCTTATATTGCCTGCCATCTCATCAGATTTTTCAGCGGACACTATTATTATGCCTGCCGCGCTGGTATCTGCACCGCTGCAGCCGTTTAATACTGTAAGACATGATAAAGAAAAGACAGCCGTTAATACTAATACAATGATTTTTGTAAATCTCTTTTTCATGGCAATCCCCTTTTTTTAATTAGTTAAATCTCGATCTGTAATATATATACGAGAGTGAGATCACTTGTAATGGGGTAGGTTAAGAATTTATTCAAAGATGCCGTTTATCTTTATACTCAGATCATAGGCTCCGGATTTAAACATAATAAACTTCTGGATCTTATCCGCTCCGCTGAACTGCTTCATGGAAAATATATCTTCCCCGGCAATGGTCCCATCATCAAAAAGCACAGACACTTCGATTTTCCCGGTAAAGCTAAGATCCGGATCAAGCATCTCTGCTATAAACAATAGCTCCATATTTTCCTCTGCCTCCTTTGCCCGGTACATAAGCAGCAGGTTCCCCGCAATGATCTCTGCCGGCTGGCCGACATTTTCTATCTCCAGGCCAATAACTGCATCCACTTCTCCCGGACCTGTCATAATACCTTCCACCTGTTCTATTTCTGCAGTAA
>CBDUUS010000173.1:0-3701 GCA_965370465.1 uncultured bacterium
TTGGCCTGTTTCATCATCTGCTGCATATTAAAACTCAACTTTTACTCCTTTATCTCAAACTTATTTTCAAAATATCTCATTATATCTTCTTTGCTGCCCTTGCCGCTGCCTTTTTCTTCCGGGTCATCCTTTGTCTTCTTATTTTGTGACCCATCTGGTTTATTTCTTTTATCATCATCATTCTTTTTAATATCTCCGGCCCTTTTTTCTTTATCGCCATCATTCTTCTCAATGGTCCCGTCCTTTTGGCCCCTGTCTGGATTTTCGTAAACGCCAGGGGCGCCAGTCCGTGCAGGCTCTATTCCTTCAGAAGGATCAATTGCTCCTGTATGATTTTTCAGCAGATTTTTTTTTCCTGTTTCCCCTGTCTCAAATTTTACCCTGTATTTTTTTCCGGTTACCTCTTTTATAACTTCTGAGATTATGTTTAAATTTGCAGATTTATTTAAATGATCCTTATGCCATTTTTTATTTTCATCCAGATAGAAATAAACAGTGCTGTCTTCGATGCGGCCGGGTTCGGATTCAACAAACATAGCGTACACAGATATCTTTTTCTTTTTAAGGACTTCAAGGATCCTGTCGATATTATCTATTATAGGTCCGGACTCTGCACTGCTTCTTTTTTGGGCCGGTTTTTCTTCTTTTGTATTTTCTTCTTCCGTTTCTGCTATAGCAGTTTCTTCTATTTCTCTTAATATCTCTTCATCGCTTATTATGCTTTTTAGACCACCCTCTTCAGTTTTTTCTGCAGGCACTTCTTTAATAATATCAAGCTTGACAGCAGGTTTTCCCCTGTTGTCCATTCCCTTTAAAGAATTCTTAAGCTGCCTTTCTATCGCATTCAATCTCGCATCCCATGCCCTGGTCTTTTTCTCGAGCTGCCTGTCATCCAGCACTATATAATTTATAGCCTGTATAGCTGAAGACTTAAAGAAAGTCTTTGAACTTTCACCCCATTTTACCTGTTTTAAAAGTTCGGTAAAATGTTCAAGATAATACTCTATCTCCTCGTTTTGAAGCCTGTCTGCCTGCTTTTTGTATTTGTCCAGATAATCTTCACTCAAATCGATTGCTTCAGAAGGCTTATCATAGTTTTTAACTACATAAAGATTATAAAGATGGTCCATAAGTTCTGAAACAAAATTTTTCAGATTTTGATTGCTTTTAATTATCCTGTTTATCATCCCCAGGCCCTTTTTGACTTCCCTTCCGGCCAGTATGTCTATAAATTCAAACAGGACTTCCAGATCCACAACACCAAGAAGAGCCACGACTTCCTTCGGCCCGATCTTTCCTTCACTGTATGCGGCAAGCTGTTCAAGTATTCCGTCTGCATCCCGGAGGCTTCCATCTGCATATTTAGCGACAATACCCAGCGCTGAATCAGTAATTGATATCTTCTCCGCTTTTGCTATCTCTTTCAGTCTTTTCCTTATAAGGTCAAGAGTCACCGGAAAGAAATCAAATCTCTGGCATCTTGACATGATCGTCGGGATAACTTTATCCGGTTCTGTTGTCGCCATTATGAAGATCACATGCTCCGGCGGCTCTTCAAGGACCTTTAACAGAGCATTGAATGCTTCTGTAGTAAGCATATGTACTTCATCTATGATATATATTTTTTTTCTCAGACTATTGGGAAGATATTTTACCTTTTCTCTTAATTCCCTTATCTCATTGATCCCTCTATTGGAAGCTGCATCTATTTCTATTACATCGACATTGCTGCCGTTTGAGATGCTTTTGCAGTTCTCGCACTTATTACATGGAGAAGGAGTGATGCCTTCTGTACAATTTACCGCTTTTGCCAGTATCCTTGCCGTGGAGGTCTTGCCTGTCCCCCGGGGACCGCAAAACATATATGAATGCGACAGCCTATTGCCTGCCAGTACATTTTTTAAGGTCTGCATATTATATTTTTGGCCGACTATCTCATCAAAATCCTGAGGCCGCCATTTCCGGTAGAAAGAAATATATCCCATTACAAAGCTTCCATCACTTTTAAGTACTTTTGTAATTAACCGTGCCCCAGGATCGATATAAAATAACAGGTGCTTCCTGAGCAGTTAGCTCCAGTTAGGCTTCTCTGTGACACCCGGAGAATGTTACTTACCGCTGCTTCCTCTCGGACCTGGCGGGGTTTGTAACCCTCCGCCGCACAGGACCCGGCTTTCATCACCACTTTCACAGGAGCAAAACCCCACTATTTCAAACCTCAACCTGTTGATCGGTCTCACTGAAGCGGATTGTGAGTTACAGGGCACCGCTAGCTCCCCACCTAGCACGGCAATTTGATTATATAAAATTAATAGAAAAAATTAAACAATTGCCGGCCCTTATTTTACACTAATTTCTGGCATGATCATTTTTAAAATATTTTTAAGATTCATATTGATTAATAGATTTAAAAGAGTAAAATTTTTCAAATGGTCCAGAGAATGCAAAAAACTAAAATATTTCTTGGTTTCGGCACGCATATGATCACAGATATCTATCCCAGCTTTATAATCGGCATGATACCTATACTGGCAGTAAAGCTCGAGCTGTCTCTATTTCTTATCGGAATACTTACATCGGTTAATTTTATCTCCGCCAGTCTGAGCCAGCCCGTTTTTGGTTTCCTGTCAGATAAATACGGAATAAGACATTTACTGATACTTGGCCCCCTGATTGCCTCTGTTTTTATAAGCCTGCTGGGGATTGCTCCCGCCTACTGGGTCATAATAATATGTCTATTCCTCGGAAACCTTGGAGTGGCGGCTATCCACCCGCCGACTGCTGCCATAGCAAATCTATTTGGCGGCAGAAGAAAGGGCCTTGCTAATTCTATAATATCATTCGGCGGGGCGCTGGGCTTTTCATTCGGTTCGGTCTTTATAATATTTATTATTGAAAGATTCGGGATGATGTTCACACCCCTTGCAGCAATCCCGGGAATCGTCACAGCAGCTATTCTGATGAAGTTTGCCCCGAATATTACTGTTTCAAATTCTAAAGATCATATAGCCGGTTTTCTTAACAGATTAAAAAAAGTTAAAAAGCCAAAGATAACCCTTCTTATCACAGTCATATTCATATCATATTGCAGGGAAGTGATGAATATAACTCTCCTGACATTTATGCCCCTTTATTTCACGGCCCGGGGGATCAGGCTCATAGATTTTGGGTATATTTTCATGGCATTTATTATTATAGGCGGGATCGGAGGACTTATTGCCGGATATTATTCGGACAGGATCCATAAAAGATTTCTGGTCATCCAGATACTTTTGTTCATGTCTATTCCGGCCGTCTTTGCGATATTTATGGTTCCTGTAAATACCGGCATAATATTCTTTATCCTTGCGGGCCTTTTTTCCATCTCTACCCTCCCGCTGTGCACAAGGATGTCACAGGATATTTTTCCGGGAAATGTGAGCCTGGCCTCCTCTTTTTCTATGGGAGCTGCCGCTGGAGGTGCAGCAATTACATTTATTCTGATCGGAAGGATCGCAGATATCGTGGGAATGATCACGATTATAAGGTATGCAACTATATTCCCCCTTGCGGCCTGCCTGCTTCTTTTCTTTTTTCCATTTATAAAAGCAACGAGTGATATGGCTGGAATAAAGGAATAAGCATATTTTAAATCCCGATAAAAAATTTAACCGCTTTCAGGTCGGCCTTTCGGCAGGGAGCCACTTTGTCACAGATATATA
>CBDUUS010000174.1:0-3699 GCA_965370465.1 uncultured bacterium
CTGCTCCACAAATCTGTTAATACTGGCTTTATCATAACCAAAAGCTGCAAACTCACAGATTGCTATATTTTCTATCAGCTGTTGTTTTTCTTCGGGTAAGTTATAAAATGTTTCTTTAGGAATGCTGCTTCTCCTTTCTGTTAAGGATATGACTTTATAGTCACATGACTTTATAGTCACATCCTATGCCTGTGTAGATTGTTTGTCAAATCTTTTTTCATTTTTTTCATTTTTAAGTCTGGCATGACTTATCTGCAGCTCTTAATTCAATAATCCGAAGATTAAATAATTTATGAATTATTTATTTGACAAAGAAGATATTTTATAATATTATTAGTAATAATAACTATTACTAATAAGTCTAATTATATGGAATGGCTATAGCGGATAAAAAATTAAGGATTACAAAGCAGCGGAGGATGATACTTGAGGAAGTTAAAAAATCTAAATCTCATCCAACAGCAGATAAGATCTATGATTTAGTAAAAAAAGAAATACCTGATATCAGCATGGGCACTGTTTATAGAAATCTTGATATTTTATCTGAAGAAGGTCTGGTCAGGAAGCTGGAGCTTGCGCATCTTCAAAGAAGATATGATGGAAACATGGAAAACCATTATCATGTCCTGTGTACAGAATGCGGACGTGTCGATGACCTGACTACCAGAGGAGTTGATGATATAGAAGAGCTATTGGGTGTAAAAAGTTATTATCAGATCACCGGACACAGGCTTAAGTTTTTTGGTATATGTCCGGATTGTAAAAATAGAATGAAACAAGCAGACAGCGCTGACAGGAAATGAATTACTGGAAAGATAATTATCAGGTATAAATGGGATTATCACATATAAAGATATCAGGTTTTAAGGTACAGGATATATGTAGTAGCATTAAGATTAAAACAATTCTTACTGGTGGTTTATATATTGTCAGAAGTAAGATTTAATATAGAGTCAATTTTTTTTAATTGATATTGTATCAAGATAACAGGAGGTTAAAATGGAAGATAAGATGCCCTTATTAGGGGAAAAATTTCCACAGTTAGATGTAGTGACAACAATGGGTAAAATGAAGCTGCCAGATGAATTTTCTGGAAAATGGTTTGTGTTTTTCAGTCATCCGGCAGATTTTACACCGGTATGTACTACTGAATTTGTGGCTTTTCAGAAGAGGTATAATGATTTTAAGAAGTTAAATTGTGAGCTAGTAGGACTTAGTGTAGACCAGGTATTTTCACATATTAAATGGATAGAGTGGATCAAGGATAATTTAAAAGTTGAGATTCAATTTCCTTTGATTGCTGATACTGGCAAAGCTTCCAGTGCACTGGGTCTGATCCATCCTGGTAAAGGGACAAATACAGTCAGGGCAGTCTTTATAGTAGATCCAGGAGGTATAATAAGGGCCATTCTTTATTATCCTCAAGAACTTGGAAGAAATATGGATGAAATACTGCGAATGGTAAAAGGATTTCAGATTGCTGATAAACATGGAGTAGCTATACCTGCAAACTGGCCCGACAATGAACTGGTGAAAGATGAGGTAATAATACCGCCTGCAACAGACATAAAAACAGCACGAGAAAGAATGAAAAAGTATGATTGTTTTGATTGGTGGCTATGCCATAAAAAATTGTAAGGGTGTCATTCTACCATTATGAATTAGAGATATGACCGTATGAGACTGGAGCAAAATGCCCGAAGCGCAGGAAGACAGTTATGCAAGATAATGACAAACAGAAATGGCTTGATTGATGCAGGCATGATGTGGAATGTATTGGAGTTATAAAATAGAATAATTAGAACAAATTTGAACTGAAGGAGGAAGAGTGAAAGCATATCGCTGCCGTATATGCGGAGAGGTTTATATAGGGATACAAAAACCCAGGAGCTGTCCATTCTGCGGGGCGCATGAGAGCTATTTTGTACCGGCAAAAGAGTGGAAGCTACTATATTGCGAGACCCTGTCGGATATAACGGAAGAAAATTTAAAGAAAGCATTGGATCTGGAGATAAATAATACTAATTTCTATAAGGCAGCCTCACAGAGGAGCAGTGATGTCTATGTCTCCAGTATATTTAAAGGCCTGTCAAAAGTTGAGAGAGAGCACGCTTCTGCTATTTGTAAGCATTTAAAGATTCAAAAACCCGACTCAGATGCAGGGTCTGACAAAGCAAATGATTCTGACCGGGATAATATAGAAGAAGCCAATAGGCGTGAAAGAAATGCTGTTAAGTTCTACGGAAAAGCAATGAAGGAGGCCGGTGAAAAGGAAATCAAAGAGTTCTTTAATGCATTGATGCAGATAGAAACTGACCATATAAGGTTAACTGATTAATAAAATTTATCAATAAAATTTATTATCTTATTATACGAGGAGTAAGAGATGACTAAACTAAGAGAATTTTATCACTGTGAGACATGCGGAAATATTGTTGAAGTTGTGCATGAAGGGGCACCCTCTCTGGTATGCTGCGGCAAGTCCATGGTAAAGCTAGAGGCAAAGACTGAAGATCAGGGGCAGGAAAAACATGTTCCTATAATAGAGGGAACTGGAAGCGGCTTCACAGTACGGGTCGGAAGCGTGGAACATCCGATGGAGGACGAACATTATATAGAATTTATTGAGGTATTGTTAAAGGATAAGATATTACGGAAAGAGTTAAACCCCGGACAGGCCCCGGAAGCAGAATTTTGTGAATCAAAGTCAGATATAATAGAAGTGCGGGAGCTTTGTTCTGTGCATGGATTATGGAAAAATAAATAAGGAGGAGAGCATAAAATGGCAAACTTAAAAGGAACAAAAACTGAAAAAAATCTTCTTGCATCTTTTGCAGGAGAATCTCAGGCGAGGAACCGCTATACATATTTTGCCAGTATAGCAAAAAAGGCAGGCTTTGAGCAGATAGCAGCGGTATTTCTGGAAACTGCCGACAATGAAAAAGAGCATGCAGAGAGATTTTTCAAGTTCCTGGAAGGTGGAGATGTAGAAATCATAGCAAGCTACCCGGCGGGTACAATAGAAGATACAGCAGCTAATATAGAAGCTTCTGCAGCCGGAGAAAATATGGAATGGACAGTAATTTATAAAGAAGCAGAGGAGATCGCACGGAATGAAGGTTTTGAAGAAATTGCTTCAGTATTCAAAGAGATAGCAGAAGTAGAACAGCAGCATGAAATACGATATAGGAAATTACTTAAGAATTTAATAGAAGGCAAGGTATTTAAAAAGGACACAGTAGTTAAATGGAAATGCCGCAATTGCGGATATGTCCATGAAGGGAAAGAAGCGCCGATGGAATGCCCTGCCTGTGCCCATCCACAGAGTTATTATGAGCTGTTTTGTGATAATTATTGATAATATGATCATAGTTTCAATATTATTAAAAGTTTTAAGCGGATTATCAGATAAAAATAATAAAGGTTCAATTTATATTGCTTGCCAGAGCTTATGCAAAAAAGAAAGTTTTATATTGTCCTTACAATTTTAACAATCATCTCCATTTTTAGTTTTGCTGCTACGGTAATTTGATGGCATTTGGATCTATTGTGAAGAATCAGTGCTCATTATATTATAAGTTATACAGATTAGTATATTAGTTAAATATTAATCTTCGAAGATCCTATTTGTCCTGGAACTTTGAAGATTTTAAACTAAGAGTCAAAGTGCTTCATCAACTAATAAACAAAAGGTATAAT
>CBDUUS010000175.1:0-3695 GCA_965370465.1 uncultured bacterium
TTTTGCTGCTACAGAAAAAATAAAATATAACCCTTTAAAAATCAGACGTCCACCCTATTATTAATGTTTCAAAACCGCAGTTCCGGTATCCGAATTTTCTTCTCACATTTAAAGGGTAATAAATATAAACATACTCATATTAAGTAAGAAAGATTACAAAGACAATATATATTCCTGTATCTTTTAGATGACATGATCATTGAACATTAGCAAATAATCTTACAGACAGGAGATTTCATCTAGTAAGAAAATTACCTGTTTTGTAAATAGAGGATCAAGTTTTTCTCCCAATTTCTTACTGAATCCTCCACCGGGACTTCTATATCTTAAAATAAATTTTACCAGCTCTTCCTTATTAAGATCACAGGTAGCTCCCAGCAAGTATAATGACCTTACTATATAGTAAGTAAACCTTATACTGGACCTCTTACCCGAAGGTCTGTTAAATCCGCCATCTTCTCTTTTGAAAGCATTCAACCACTTTCTAATCTTACCAGTATCAATGCTAGAAAGTGCAGAGAGCTCCTTAAGCATAAAAATAGCATAACTTTTATTCTGTGGATTGGGTTTTTGACCTTTGTGATTGAAAAATGCTCCATTTTGATGCTTATTTGATAATATAAATTCTATTAAGCTCTTTTTATTTATCCGGTCTATTTTATCTAATTTCAATAGTGATCTGAGTATATAATATGAGCATTTTATTGTTGAGGATCCGCCTTTTTCCACACTAAACCCTCCATCACTATTTTGGAGCGAAATTAGCCAATTGAATAATTCTTGTTTATCATTCTTTGTGAAGTAATTACTATCCATCTTATCCCTCCCGTTATTATCTCTGCTTTGAGTCTAACTCCTGGAATATCTAAAGAATAGACCACTTTAAGTAAATCATCCACAGCCATTGCTATGCTCTTAGCTGCCTTCTGCAATCTGCACAGCTGCAATAGAATCATTTATCTTTCCAGCAAAATGACCCACTGCCTCATCTACAATATTTTCCCACAAGAATCCAATAATATCTTTATCCTTTATAATATATATGGCATCAACCTTTCCTGATTTCAATTTTAATTCCATATCTGACAGTCCAGGATCTTCTACTATTATATCTCTTTTAAATTAAAGTTTTTCCTCAAGACTGGAAACATTAATTGTGGGATCAATAATATTTATCTGCACGATTCCACTGTTTAAAGCCTTCTTTAGGATCCTTGTCACTTTATACTTGGATATCTTGAGTTTTCTGGCAATACTTTCTTGTTTTAATCCATGTTTATAATACAGGTAGGAGACTTTTATCACTAATTTTATATCATAAGCCATATTTGGCTCCCGCTTAAATTTACTTTTTTTCTAAATCAATTATTTTCTTGACCTTTTTTACAGTTCCTCCGGTCCTTTCAATATCCAGCCAGACTTTTAAAAGTTCCTGTGCCGCACTCTTCCCAATTATTAATGCACCCATTGCAAGAATCTGGCAATCATTCGATAGGATTGACCTTTGAGTTGAATAAATATCATGGCATACCGCCGCCCTTATTCCATTAAACTTATTGGCACAAATCGCCATTCCAAGGCCTGTCCCACATACGAGTATTCCTCTTTCAAAATTTCCATTTTGAACTTCTATGGTCACTTCTGCTGCAACATCAGGATAATCAATTGGGTCCTTTGTATTCACCCCAAAATCCCTGTATTCTATACTTTTTTATTTAAGTACATCTATCAGTGCGTTTTTTAAACTAATAGCATTACTATCGCATCCAATTGCAATCTTCATCTGCCTCACCTTTATAAATAAATAATAATATATGAAATAAAAGACCTATCTCTATAACTCGAAATTTTTAGTTATTTATAAAATTTTTAATCCGTTCAGTTATTTTTTCCGGAGTTAAGCCATAATAATCCAGGAGTTCATCATATTTTCCAACAATTGCAAATAGGTCATCAATCCCTATCATTTCCATTTTAACAGGGTTATTTTTAATAAGCACATCTGCTACCGAACTTCCAAGTCCCCCGATAATTGAATGCTCTTCTACTGTTACAACTTTTTTAGTCTTTCCACTGGATTTTAAAATAATGTCACTATCAATAGGTTTTAAGGTATGCATATTTATAACTTCTGCATCTATTCCAATACTTTCTAATATTTCTGCAGCTTCAAGCGACTTTGAAACCATTGTAGAATTGGAGATTATAGTTATATCTTTCCCCTTTCTTAGCATCACACCTTTTCCAATGCTTATTTTGTAATCTTCCTGGTTCAATCTCTTTGCTTTTTGGCGGTGCGCCCTGATATAGACCGGACCATCAATCCCTGCAGCAGCAATGACCGCTTCCCTGTACTCGGGACCATCTGCAGGAGAAATCACTGTCATATTTGGAAGCGCCTTTAGTATTGCAGCATCTTCTAATACTGTATGTGTCGGACCCAGCATACTTACAGAAAAACCACAATTATTCCCAATTATATTTACATTTAAATTAGTCTTACATATATCATCTCTTATCTGCTCAAAGCATCTCATTGTAATAAATGGGGTATATGCAGTAATAAAAGGAATTTTTCCTGTCGTGGCCATACCTGCTGCAGTTCCCATGGAACTTTGCTCAGCAATACCAAATTCAAAATGCCTGCCGGGAAACTTCTGCCTGAAGGGATCTCCTGAAGCACCTTTTGATGAATCACATGAAATATAAGTAATATTTTTATTATTTTCCCCGAGTTCAACCAGCGCCGATGCTATCACTTTTCTTGGATCATCATATATAACATTTTTTTTAATTGAACTATCCAATTTGCGCTATCTCCTTTTCTTTTGCTTTTACAACAATATCTATTGCTTCACCTATTTTTTCAGGCTCACAATGCCAGTGATGAAATTCAAATCTATCCTCAGCAAAAGCCAGTCCTTTGCATTTAATGGTATCAGCTATTATGCATGAAGGTTTTCCTTTCTTGAAAGGAATATCGGATAAGGTGCTGTAAATCTCATCAAAATCATGACCGTTAATTGTTCTTACCTCCCAACCAAAAGAAGCAAATTTATCTTCAAAGGCTGAGGAATCCATTATATCTCTGGTCCTTCCGTTAACCTGCAATCCATTCCTATCAACTATTACAATTAAGTTATCCAGTTTGTGATGAGCAGCTGACATTATTGCTTCCCAGATGCTTCCCTCGGCGCTTTCACCATCTCCAAGCATAGCAAAAACCCTGTAATCCTTTCTATCAAGTTTACCAGAAAGAGCTATGCCGTTTGCAACAGGCAGGCCATGCCCCAGCGAGCCAGTTGGAAATTCTATACCGGGAAGCATTTTCTCATCCGGATGCATCTGTACCCTTGTATTCATTGTATTATATGTCCAGAGGATTTCCTGGCTGAAATAATCCCGGTCAGCAAGTACCGCATAGAGTGCAAGACACTTATGTCCCGCAGAAAGAATAAATCTATCCCTGTCCTCCCATTTTGGTCTTTCGGGATCATGTCTTAGAATTTTATTATAGAGAACAGTTATGATATCCAGGCTCGAAAACGCACCTCCAATATGGCCCTCTCCATTTCTCATCATCTTTAAAATATTTATCCTGCAGTTATAGGATTTTTCTATTAACTCTTTGATTTCCTGATTATTAAGTTTTCTCATTCACATTCCTCTGCTATTTACTTTTGTAATTTATTTTT
>CBDUUS010000176.1:0-3695 GCA_965370465.1 uncultured bacterium
CGCAGCTTTTGGTTATTCTTCCGGGACTTGGGACAAAATCATTTTGCGGATCCTCTGCATTAATCCTGAATTCAATGGCATGGCCCCTGGGGGCATAATACTCTTTTTTATTATTTATCATCTTTCCCGATGAGATCATTATTTGTTCTCTTATAAGGTCCATGCCTGTTACCGCTTCTGTTACAGGATGTTCTACCTGTATCCGCGTATTTATTTCAATAAAGTAGAAATTATTGTTTTCATCCAGCAGGAATTCGATCGTCCCCAGATTCTTGTAATTTATCGCTCTCGCTGCCCTTACAGCATATTCGCGCATGACCCTTGATAATTTTGGGGGAAGGTTCACTGCTGGAGCTTCTTCAATAAGCTTCTGATGTCTTCTCTGTATGGAGCACTCCCTTTCACCCACGCATATTATTTTTCCGGAATTATCTGCTATTATCTGGAATTCAATATGCCTGGGTTTTGAGATATATTTTTCAATATATAGCTCGCCTGCCCCAAAAGCTTTTTCGGATTCAGCTTTTGCCATGGGGTAAAAATCTATAAGGTCTTCATTGTTCCGGCATATCCGCATACCCTTTCCGCCTCCGCCGAATGTTGCCTTTATTATTACTGGATATCCAAGCCTCCTGCAAAGTTTCATTGCAGAATCAAGATCAGCTACATTGCCATTTGAACCCGGTATGACCGGTATCTTGCTGTTTTTCATCACTTCTATTGCTTTTGACTTATTGCCTGCCAGGGCAATAGCTTCAGCAGGAGGACCTATAAAGGCAATATTATTATCGTGGCAGATATTTACGAACCGGTCATTTTCAGCTAAAAATCCATAACCTGGATGTATTGCATCGCAATTTGTTACCTGTGCCGCTGTAATTATATTGTCTATATTAAGATAGCTTTTTATAGGCCGGGGAGGACCGATACAGATGCTCTGGTCAGCCATTTTCCTGTGTATTGAATCCTTATCGGCAGTAGAATATACTGCGACGCATTCTATACCCATTTCCCTGCATGCCCTGATTATTCTTAAAGCGATCTCGCCCCTATTGGCAATAAGTATTCTTTTAAACATCAGTCTTTCTTGATTATCATTATTGTTTGGTCATATTCCACTGTTTCCTCATTCTGAACAAGTATTTCTTCTATGACACCGTCAAACTCAGAATCTATCCTGTTCATATGCTTCATAGCTTCAATGATGAAAAGTGTGTCACCTTTTTTAACCCTGTCTCCGGCCTTTACGAAAGACGGATCCCCGGGAGCAGGAGAAGAATAGAATGAGCCGACAATAGGAGATTTGACTTCTACCGAATCTGCACTGAGTACAGGCTTAAGGTCCTGTGCATTGTTAATGTCCCCCGGGGCAGCCTTTTGCGGTGCCTGGAAGGTTTTAGTCTGCATAAGATTGTTTATTGATATCTTTATATCATCAAGCTCAAATTTGATCTCGTCGATATTACTGCTCTCAACAATAGAAGCTATTTCCTTTAATTTTTGTGTGTCCAAATTTTTTAAACTGGAAAGGGGCACAGACTTTTCCACATCTCCCGGGATCTCTCTGGAGACTTTTACCTGTTCATGCTCTGGTTTTTTCCTGGCGGTCCCATTACTTTTATCTTCAAGATATTTGAGGGTCTTCTCAGGGAAGAAACAATAACTGAGTATATCTCCCTCTTCTGATGTAAGTTTTTTTAACTCCTCGCTGCGTTCCTTATAGATATCCTTTATCTCTAACAGGTCTTCGCTTCTTTTCTCTTCCGAAAAAGTTTCCATTCTATCTAGGATACTTTTATCTATTTCCCTGGGCAGCTTTCCATAGTATTCCCATATAAGCTTTTTTATCTCATCACAGAGTATTTCCCATCTATTGTCAGAGATCACGCTGTTCAGGACTGCCTGGCTTCCGACTATCTGCCCGATAGGAGTCGATAGGGAAGGATTCCCTATCTCATTCTTTATCCTTGAGACTTCCTCAAGCACAAGGTCCAGAGATTCGATCTCACCGATCTCTACAAGCTGATTATTTATTTTCGTGATCAGCCATTTGGGAAGAAGATTTTTATTGGTATGGTCAAGTATGAACCTGGTGGAGAAAAGATCCTGCTTTATATAGGGATAAATATTTTTCTTTATAAGTTCTCCGAGCCCGGTTATCTTTTTATAATCAACTTTATATGAGATATCGGATCCCTTAAGGCTGAGAAGAAAAGAAAAAACGGTGGGAGTGAGATCATTATAGGAAGATGGAAGAAAGCTAAGGTCAAAACCGCTGCAGCCATTGACCGCAGCTTCAAAATAGTTTAAAGTTTGAAGACCCCGCAGATTGGAAGCGCTAAAATATACGGGGACATCAATATCTCTTGATAATATTGAAAAAAGCTCAGCTGCTTCTCCGGGGATCATTGTAGATTCAGCATCCTTGATACATATGCTGGAGCAGCCCATATCGACAAGTTTTTTTGCAGTTTCAGGATAATACCCGGAATCCCGGAGATCATCAAATATTATGGTTCCCTGGCACAGGGCATCATTATTTAATATTTCTGAAACGGTAAATTTGAAGTTCTCAAGATCATTTAATGAGTCGTAGACTCTGAAGATGCTTATCCCGTTTTTAATACTTTCTTTTATGAATTTTTTTATTATACGGGTATCATATATCTCAGGGCCAGTGAGGTTTTTGGCCCCGATCAGGGCCTGAAGCGGAATTGAAGGAATAATGCTCTTAATAAAGGAAGATACTTGAAAAGGATTCATCCCCAGGCTGGTCTCAAGGATCTTTTCAAAACTGGAGCCCCCCATTATCTCGAGGCTATCATATTCAAGACCATTATACTCTTCAAGGACACTTAAAAGTTTTTTCTTGTCCAGGTCCAGGGGATCGGTATTCTGGAATATATTTCTGAAAGTAATATCATTTATTTTTATAGTTTTCATAACCTTTGCTGCCTGACTCTAATATTTTGATTGCTATAAGGATCTTAATAAGGTCCAGTATTATAAAAGGTTTGACTCCGAGGATCCAGACTGATCTGACTGTCTCTATAATTTGCTGCCTGTTGGAAAGAGGGTACAAAAATCCAAATAAATGGACCGAACCCAGTAAGTATATTATCAGTAATCCGGCGGTACCTGAAATAAAACCGGCTGCAAGTGTATTGCTCCTGAGTATACTATTTAACTGCCTGTTATTAAACAATGATCCCGAAATATATGCAGCAATAGCAAAGCCAATGACATATCCTGCTGTGGGACCGGAAAAAAATGCGGGTCCCCCGATAAAGCCGGCAAAGACAGGCATCCCTGCAAGTCCCATCGAAATATATACCAACTGTCCGGCAAGGGCCCATGGTCCGCCCAGCATAAGGGCCGAAAAGACTACGGTCAATACCTGAAGGGTCACTGGAACCGGAGTAAAGGGAAGATAGATAAAGGTATTTGCCGAAATGGCCATAAGAAAAGCAAATACTATTGAAAAAGTTAATTTTAACAGTAGATCTGAATATCTTCTGTCCGCTGATCCGTAAATGCTGTTTTGTCCGCATATAATACTGCAGCTTACCATTTATAGCCTTTCTATTTTTGCAGAGGGTTAAATCTTATCATAGTAAGATATTATCATGAAAAGTTCTTTAAGTAAGACGCATGCTCCTTTATAAAGTTTCACTGGAGGGACCATGATAGAACCC
>CBDUUS010000177.1:0-3688 GCA_965370465.1 uncultured bacterium
ATATATATCCTATTTTTTATTAATTATTTTGTTTATCTATGCAGAAACAGGCGCTGCTTCCTGATACTCGGCACTTCCAAAAGCCAGTATTGGATAGAATATAATAGATAAGAGGATCAGGCCTGCTGCAAAACCGCCGCTTTTACCAAAATTCTTAGATAGCTCAATGGCGACAATAATATAAACAACTATATTTGCAATGGGAATAAATAATAATATTATCATCCATAATGGCTGTCTGGCGACTTCCAGCAATACAATGATATTATAGATAGGTACGAGTGAGGCCCAGCCGGGCTTGCCTGCTTTTGTAAAGATCTTCCAATATGAGGCGATCATCAGAACGAGAACTACCAGATATATTATTATAAAAAAAGCTCCACCAAAAATACCTGCAATATTACCAATATCTCCATTGTCCATGAAATACTCCTCCCAAATATTAATATTTAAATCATATTATCATTAGAAAATATTTCATGCAATAAAAATGTTTTATACTTCAATGATTTATTTTTCTAATATAATAGATATGCAAGATCAGCGGATATCTATCACAGTCATCTATTAAGGCTATGAGTATAAATTTTATGGACCATGGTACGGTTTTCCGGTTCATTAAAAGTGCAGTTATTAGCAAAGAGACGTGCATAAAATTTGGTATTTTCCATTGCCTAATATTTCTATTTTGAGTAAAATAATCAAGGTATTTATAGGTTTGAAATAATACTAATATTTAACAATCAAAATAGGAGGTAATAAGTGTCTGATTTGATGCTTTTTCGGATCATTCCTTTTATAGGAGCTGCGATCTCTCTAATACTGGCCATAATCTTTGCCAGGCTGGTATCTAAAAAAAGCAGGGGGACAAAGAGGATGATAGAGATATCTGATGCTATAGCTGCCGGCAGCAGGGCATATCTTAATCAGCAGTTTAAAGTCATATCAATATTTTTTGTGGCAATAACTGCTCTGCTTGGCGTAATGGTGCATTTTGATTATCTTGAATTTGCATCCATTCCGGCTTTTGCCACAGGGATGTTCTTTAGCCTGCTTATAGGCTATATAGGTATGCGGATATCTACTTCGGCAAATTCAAGGGTGACTTTCGCAGCGAGAGAAAAGGGTCTTGGAGAAGCGATGAACATAGCCTTTACGGCAGCAGCTTCCTCAGGACTTCTACTGGCGACTGTGGCCCTGTTTGACACTGCTTTCTGGTTCAATATGCTGATCTGGTGGTACGGACGCTATGGATTGGAGCAGGCGGTGACTTTAAATTCTGTTGTAAATATACTTATAACATTTACTATAGGTGCTTCTTTTGCAGCCTTCTTTATGAGAACAGGCGGAGGAATATTTACAAAAGCTGCAGATATGGGTGCAGATTATGTTGGCAAGGTTGAATCCGGGCTAAGAGAAGATGATTACCGAAATCCTGCCACAATAGCAGATAATGTAGGAGATAATGTAGGAGATGTCGGAGGGATGAAGGCCGATGCGCTGGAATCCTGGGTAGGCTCCATAATCGCAGCCGAGTTCCTGGGTTTTCTTGCCTTTCAGAATTCGCCCCTTATGATGAGATCGATAATACTTCCCATGATCATAGCAACATCCGGCGCTATTGCGTCGATAATAGCAATATTTGTTATAAAGCTTATCGTCTCAAAATATAAGGAAAATGCAACAGTATCACTTCTTACGGGGACCATGCTTTCAGGGCTGCTGATAACAGTTCTGGCTATAATGGCATTTTCATTTTTTGTAGTAAAATATGTTATAGGAACTGGTTTTAACTTCCTTTTCTATTCTTCGATAGGCGGACTTGCAGCAGGATTTTTGATAGGGCTCTTCACATTGCTTTATACAGATTCAAGATACAGGCCGACAAGAGGCATAGCGGAAAGTGCAAAGACAGGGCCCGGAACACTTATTGTAAACGGTCTTGCATATGGGATGGAATCAACCATACTCCCGGCCCTTACAGTAATAACGGTCATGCTTTTCAGCTTCTATATCTCAGGAGGGGCAACTGATTTCAAAATGGGCCTGTATGGGGTAGCCATGGCAGCCGTGGCCATGCTTTCAACTTCTCCTTTTGCTATTGCCATAGATGTTTATGGACCGATAGCAGATAATGCGGGAGGCATAGCAGAGATGGCAGAGCTTGATCCAGAAGTGAGGAAAATTACAGATAAGCTTGATTCTGTGGGAAATACAACTGCTGCTATCGGAAAGGGAATTTTAATAGGAAGTGCCGCCATTACAGCACTCGCGCTCGGACAGGCATATTTTTCAAAGATCGAACTTCTTACGTCAAACGTTATGCTTGACTTTATGAAGGACCCGAAGATTCTTGCCGGGCTATTCGTAGGTGTTATAATGCCTTTTCTTTTTTCTTCTCTTCTTATAGGCGCAGTTGGAAGAGCCGCAAACAAGGTAGTCATTGAGGCGCGCAAGCAAATAAAGGGGATTCTTTCCGGAGAGGACAAAGGAGATCCCAAAGTATTTATTTCAATTGTCACGCGTTCTGCCCAGAAGGGAATAATTATTCCGGGCATACTTGTCTTTGCTGTACCTGTTATAATAGGTATACTGCTTGGGCCCGGTGGAGTAATAGCCCTTATAATAGGTACGCTTCTGTCCGGCTTTGCACAGGCTATTTTTATGGCTAATGCCGGAGGTGCGCTGGATAATGCAAAGAAAAAAATCGAAGAAGAAGGAAAGTCCGGGACACCCGAACATGCGGCTGCAGTAATAGGAGATACTGTGGGAGATCCCTTAAAGGATACTGCCGGACCTTCGATGAATATCCTGATAAAGCTGATATCAGTAATATCTATAGAGACTGCTGTTCTTATTGCGGATATGTCAGGGAAATTATTTCATTTTTAATATATAATTACATTTAAATAGTATAGATATTATGCATGCATAAGAAACTGTGCATGCATAATTATTGGGACACTGATATGAACAGTCATATTAATAATATTATTGAAGGGATGATGAAAAACTATCGAGGCGGCGGGCTCTCTGATAAGGATTTCCTGAAGCAGATAAAGGACCTGTATTTTGAAGATATCGGATTTGCAAAGATCGATCACCACAGGCTGCTCCGCAGGGGCTTTCCCGAAGTAGTCTACGGAAAAAATAAGGCTCCGGAACAGATACTTGAAATATCAAAGAAGATACTCAAGTTTTCACCTGTTCTTATGGTCACAAGGACCGATGAACAGGTTTTTTGCCTTCTTAAAAAAGAATTAAAGGATACAGATCTAAAATATTTTTCCGGGATCATATATACTCCCCTGAAACTTCCTGAAGAGAAGTTGAAGGAAGGAGTGACAGTTATATGTGCAGGAACATCCGATATAAAGATCGCGGAAGAAGCTGCAATAACTGCATATCTTATGAGTAATAAGGTGAATAAGATCTATGATGTAGGGGTTGCAGGCATACACCGCCTGATAAATTACAAGGATCAACTAAAGAAGTCAAATGTAATAGTCGCAGTAGCAGGCATGGAGGGAGCTCTTCCGGGAATAGTGGGTGCCATGGTAGATTGTCCCATTATAGGGGTCCCTACAAGTATTGGCTATGGAGCCAATCTTGGCGGCATATCCGCACTTCTTACCATGTTGAACTCATGCAGCCCGGGAGTATCTGTAGTAAATATTGATAATGGGTT
>CBDUUS010000178.1:0-3685 GCA_965370465.1 uncultured bacterium
AGCTAAGGGGTTTTGTCTCTCCAAAATAAGTATCTGCATATGCATTATCATGGCAAATGATGATATTATTCTTTTCTGCAAATTCTACAACCCTTTCAAAAAAATCCAGACCGCAGACAGCTGATGTGGGATTATTAGGATAATTGATATGCATCATTTTAGCTTTTCTAGCTATTGCAGGGTCAATTCCATCCAGATCTATAATATAATCACTTTTTTCTTCCATCGGCATCGTATATATAAGACCTCCGGCAAACATGGTGCCGATATTATATACCGGATAAGAGGGATCGGGTATCAATACATAATCGCCATTATCAATATAGACATATGCAATATTCGCAATACCTTCTTTTGCACCGAATACCGGTATGACTTCTGTCTGAGGGTCCAGAGATACTTTAAATCTTTGCATATAATAGTCAGCAACAGACTCTTTAAAAGTATCCATGCCATAGCTTGAAGGATACTGGTGGTTCTCTGGATTTTCAGCTTCCTTCTGCAGCTCTTTTATTATGCCATCAGGGGTAGGAATATCCGGATCTCCTATGCCTAAGCTTATTACATCTATTCCCTCACTTCTTTTCTTCTGGATTATCTTATCTATTTCAGCGAAAAGATAGGGCGGCAATTCCTTTAGTCTCCGGGATTCTTCAAATATCATTCTTTCTATTCCTTTCTTTAGAATGTTTATCTATGTTTAAAGATATTTAATAAATCAAATATAGTATACTCCGTCAAAAGCATGCTCCACTTTTCCCTCAAGAAATACATTATCGGATTGTCCCTTCCATAAAACATTTAAGTTTCCTCCGGGGACCTTTACATTAGCAGAGGACCCGGTGATCTTATTCAGTTTCATTGAAGATACTACGGCAGCGCATGCTCCTGTGCCGCATGCAAGTGTCTCCCCCACTCCCCTTTCCCATACTCTCATATCAATATGGTCTTTGTCCCCGATCTTAACAAATTCAACATTGGTCCTATTGGGGAAAACCGGATCATTTTCAATAATAGGTCCCCAGGAATGGAGAGGTATTTTTTCAAGATCTTCACTACTTTCAATATATATAATACAGTGAGGATTTCCCATTGAAACGCAATTTATATTAAACTTGCCCGCATCAGTAGAGAGCTTATAACCAAATATTTCCTGCCTTTTAAGCTTTACAGGTATATCTTCAGGCTTAAAGACAGGGGGCCCCATATCAACCCTTATACTACCAGGTTTTCCGTCTACGATCTCCATCTCTATCTTCTTGATCCCTGCAAGGGTATCTATAGTCAGGCTATTGCTGCTGCTAAGCTCCTTATTATATATAAAGCCTGCCATGCACCTTATTCCATTTCCGCACATCTCAGCTTTGCTGCCGTCCATATTATAAAAATCCATATAGAAATCAGATTTTTCTGACTTCTTAACAAGTATCAATCCATCCGCACCTATGCCAAAATGGCGATTGCATATGGAATTCACCTGACCGCTGGAAAGCGGGACCTTTTTGCTCACTGCATCTATTATGACAAAGTCATTTCCCTGTCCATTATATTTTGAAAATTCTATTTTTTTCATATTATGCTTCCCTGTGGATTATTTTTACTGTATCTATTGCTAAGTCAAATATATTATCATAATTATCTACACTGAGCCAATTGATCCTGCTGTCGCGGCCGAACCATGTCATCTGTTTTTTTGCAAGTCTTCTGGAATTTTGCTTGACCATCCTTTTGCATTCATCCAGGCTGATATTCTCCTTTATATACTCTATCACTTCTTTATAGCCGACTGCCTGCCTCAGGCTGAAAGAACCGCTATAACCATTTTCCAAAAGGCCCCTTACTTCCTCTACAAGACCGCTGTCAAACATCTCTTCGACTCTTTTTTCTATACTCCCGTATAGGGCAGCTCTTTCTTTTTTTAAACCTATAAAAGCCACATCAAATGATGTTTCCTTTTCCCAGGATTTTTGCATCTCAGAGTAAGGCGTGCCCGATAGGCTATAAACCTCAAGAGCCCTTATTATTCTTCTTCTGTCATTGCTACTTATTTTTAGTGCATAAGCCTCATCTACTTCATATAATCTTTTATAATATTTGTCGAGTCCATATATATCAATATTCTTTTCAATCTCTTCTCTAAACCCGCTATCTTCTCCAGGACCTCTGTCTATACCGTCGATAATGGCTTTTATGTATAAGCCCGACCCTCCTATTATTATGGGTATCCGTCCCTTCTCTAAAAACTTTTTGGAGATTATCCTGACTGCAATATCCTTAAATTCCATCACTGTTAATTTATGGTCCGGTTCGAACAGGTTGATCATATGCTGTTTGATGCCATAGATACTGGTATTTACTTTATCTGTGCCAATATCCATCCCCCGGTATACCTGCATCGAGTCGGCCGATATTATATCAGTATCAAAAAGTGAAGCTATTTTTATTCCCAATCTGCTTTTTCCAATACCTGTGGGACCGCATATGACGATTATCTTCTGCATCTTAATCAAATCATCAATCAGAATATCCAGTTTTATCGAATCTTTTTCCAGGGCTGATATTAATTTTTCTTTATCTGTCTTTTTTAGCATAATCGCTACTATTTATTAATTATCTTTCCGGTAAGATAAAATGACATCGCCTTTTCAATTTTTAAATCTACTATCGTGCCGATAAGTTCTTTTGTACCCTTAAAATTTACAATTATATTATTCTCCATCCTGCCTCCCAGCATACTCCCGTCTTTTGGGCTAAAACCTTCTACCAATACTTTAACCACCTTCCCGACATATTCTTTATTTCTTTCAAATGATATATTGTTCTGGACCTCAAGAAGTTTACCAAACCACTCTTTCTTTTCCTTCAATGAAACAGGATCGGGCATCTTTGCTGCAGCTGTCCCTTCTCTTGGTGAATATATGAATGTAAAGGCCCTGTCATGCCTTACCCTTTCTACAATATCCATCGTATCATCAAAGTCTCTTTTTTCTTCACCAGGAAAACCTACTATTATATCGGTTGTTATTGAATAGTCATTTATACTGCTCTTTACATTCTCTACAATATTCATATAGTCTTCCCTTGAATATTTCCTGTTCATCATCTTAAGTATCCTGTTTGAACCGGATTGAAGCGGCAGATGTATATGGTTCACTATATTGGCCCTATCTTTTATGACTCCTATAAGGCTTTTTGAATAATCTTTTGGATGAGACGTCATAAATCTTATCCTCTCAAGCCCCTTAATATCTGAAACCTTTTCAAGAAGTTTGGGAAAATCCATACCCCTGCCAGAATCCATTCCATAGGAATTCACATTCTGTCCCAAAAGAGTGACTTCAAGGACTCCGTCAGATACCAACTTTTCAATATTTTCTATTATTAGGCCGGGGTCAAGGGATCTTTCCCTCCCCCTTACATATGGCACTATACAATAGGAACAAAAATTATTGCATCCGATTATAACCGGTACCAGCGCACTGTATTTATTGGCCCTGCTGGCCTTTTCAAGCTCATAATCAAAGCCGCTACTTATCACGGAACAGATATTTCTGCTGCCTGCAAGCTTCTGTTCTATAAGAGATGGCAGCTCTGAAATATTATGGGTGCCGAATACTATATCGACAAATGGACATTTCTCCTGTATTTTCTTTCCCATACTTTGAGCTGTGCACCCGCCTACACA
>CBDUUS010000179.1:0-3683 GCA_965370465.1 uncultured bacterium
TCTGCAAGAATTATGGGCAGGTAATGTCCTATGACAGTTGAATTGTAATTATGTTTTGTTTTTGTCATTTATACCATATCTTATATGCTGTAATTTGTCAAAACACCATGATTTTATGTGCTAAAAATTGTGTTTGAAGAGATCTTAAAGGAAATACTTATATAATAAGGAATGAGTATACACGCTCCTGCCTCCTCTCGCTATCACTTATACAAACAACCGAATATTTCGTTTGGTCTATTTTTGGCTGTTTATAAACTGGTGACCCAGAAGACATTCTATAAATTGTCCCGGATCAGATCATTAAATACATCTGTGAATTTACTCTGTCCCATTGCACCATCGAATTCTTTGAGCCATTTTATTATATAATTTTTATCAAATCCCGGATTCTTTAATAGAATAGATTTTACATCTTCAATATCTCTCGGTCTTCCAGCAAATACTTTATGTATGATAATATCCTCAAGTGAAGCAAATCTAACCATTCTATCTTTAAAATTAACCGGATTCATTCTTTTAATTGCCTGTTTTTCATAGGATGTTTGAGAAAAAATTAAATCGACTCTAATATTTGTTTTTGTATCTCTGGCAGGAAGAACAAAAGTCTTTTCAGCAAAACTTACTATGTTTTCAGGTAATGGCACTAAATCAATTTTCTTTATTATATCCAATAACCGACTTAATTCATCAATACCCGCGCCAACTGTTATATCTATGTCCCTGGTCAAGCGGGGTTCACCATACAATAAAACGGCCTGTCCGCCGATTACCATATATGGAAGATAATTTTTATCTAATGCCCGTGATATTTTTATCAGGAGTTTTTCGAACATGAATTTAATATCTTTGCTATTTTTATTTTTACTTCTATTCCCTCCATAGGGTCCTTAGAAGGCAAAACTCCTAATGTTTTTGCTTCATCCCATAGAGATTCAAAAATTTTCAATGACTCTTTATAAGAGAGTACCTCTTTTCTTTGTAGATCGTCTTCAAATTTTTGTAATAATTTTGTATTTTTTATCATATTTTAAAGAGTTATTAAAAGCTCTTATTATATTATGGATCAATCGACCTTATCCAATATATTATACCATATATATAAGTTCATTGATTTCAGATATGATCTATTAGAAAAAGTCCGCGGACCTTCTTGAAATGCTTATCCAGCGTGAAGAGCCTGGTTCCATGCTGCAGCGTAAGCGCAGCGATCCAGAGATCATTTGTCGGAATAGGGTCCCCGGACCTTTTTAATTCATCATATA
The DNA here is from genome assembly GCA_965370465.1 of uncultured bacterium. Lineage (GTDB taxonomy): Bacteria > Actinomycetota > Humimicrobiia > Humimicrobiales > Humimicrobiaceae > M55B120. Next base: position 1,266 of record CBDUUS010000179.1, read on the forward strand.
TTTTAGCATAGAATTCTGATGTCTCAATATCTATGTCATATACAAGGACTCTTGGAGAATATAAAAACCGGTCAAGCTCCTCAAGATTTTCTTTTTCCCTGGCACCATTTTTAAAACCTGACAGCAGCTCAGCAATAGAAATTATACTGAACGCTATGATCTCGGGTTTTTTTAGAAGATCTGCTACAAACTGATTTCCGCGCAATAGCTCACTATAAATATTTGTATCTATCAAGACTCTTTTTATTTCCATATTTCTTTTTCGATTTTTCTCTGGTCTTTAATTTCTTGTGTTATTAGATGATACTGCTTTTCATTCCATTTCCCGGAAAGGCAATCAAGATCTGTAAATCTTTTTTTCCTTTTTATTTGTTTTTTAAAACCAAGCTCACCCTCTAAAACAGACAGAACAAATTTATTAATACTCTCCGAGTTAGATTCTGCCTGCTTTTTTATTTCTATATATAAGTCATCCTCGATACTTCTTAATAGAAATGTTTTCATAGCTACTCCAAAATAAATTTTAAACTAAGTATACCATACAGGATCAATAAAGTGATATTATAGGTGATATTATATAATGATATCATATAATCATTTTTAGCAAATATCAAGGCACGACCAATCTCCAGAATTGCAGATCAGATAAATATAGAAACAAAGCCGGAATAATTTCTATAAATATCTCTTATTATCATTTCTATTAAATTCAGGTTGATATATAGAGAATGGAATGCCCCCCTTGTTGGGGAAGAGCCGAGCCAGGAGCCGCCGATTAAATAGATGGTGGGCGATATTGGATTCGAACCAATGACCTCTGCGATGTCGACGCAGCGCTCTAACCGGCTGAGCTAATCGCCCTCAGTGTAAGAATTCTACCAGAGTAATCCAAAAAATTAAATTTGTTTTTTCTCTACTCAATAGTTTAATGATCCCATCAGGATTGGTTATTTCGAAATATCTGTTTAAAAATAACAGACTGCAAGCTCAGGTCCCAATTCTCGGACAGGCTCCTGGTACCCGCATAATCGATTAATAATATTTTTTTAAAGGAAAATGAGTATAATAAGCAAGTGATTAAATTAAAAACGGCTATGAAGATAAATTTATTGATTTAATTTTATAAAAATTTTAAAAACAATGAGGAGGAAAATTGAATACAAAGGACCAGCTTACAATTGGCTATGCACCCACAAGGCGTACAGTATTTTCAAGGGAAGATGCGTTAAAATATAAGGCACTTACACTGGATAAAATAAAATCACTCGGATATAAAGTAGTAGACATCGAAGATATAAATGAAGACGGACTTCTAATAGAAGAAAAAGATATAGGTGCAGCCGTAGTAAAATTAAAGCATGGAGGTGCAGACTGTATAATATCTCCCCACTGTAATTTTGGTACAGAAGATATAGTTGCAAGAGTTGCAAAAGAGATGGCCCTTCCCTTCCTGCTCTGGGGACCCAGGGACGAAGACCCCCGTCCTGACGGCTCAAGGCTCCGGGACAGCCAGTGCGGACTCTTTGCCACATCAAAGATCCTCCAGAGATACTCGGTACCCTATAGCTATATCATAAACTGCCGCCTTGATGACCCTGTATTTATAAGGGGCATAGATAATTTCGCAGTTGCAGCAAATGTGGTAAAGGCATTTAAAAATATGCGTATCGGCCAGATAGGCACAAGGCCCGGAGGCTTCTGGTCAGTTATTGCAAATGAAGGCGAACTTTTAGAAAAGTTCGCTATAGAGATAGTCCCCTATAATCTGATAGATGTCATCAATGCTGCAAAAGAGATAAAAGGAGCAGCCGGCGAAGATTATAAGGAGACAATCGGCTATATAAAGAAGAATCTAAAGATCGATATAGAAGAAGACAAGCTTCAAAATATAGCAGCGCTTAAAGAGGCTATAAAAGCAATAAGTGAAAGAGACGGCATAACTTCATTTGCAATCCAGTGCTGGACCACCCTTGGAGATATAATGGGCATAGTGCCATGCCTTGCAAACTCTCTTCTCTTTGACGAAGATATTCCTGTAGCCTGCGAGACAGATATAAATGGGGCAGTATCGGCTGCAATAGCTCAGGCTGCTACATTTAATCAGTCCAAGGTGATCTTTGCAGATGTCACTAACCGCCATCCTTCAGATGATAACAGCGAACTTCTATGGCACTGCGGACCATTCCCGCTCTCTATTAAAAAAGAGGGAGTAGAGGGCAGAGTAGGCTGCCACGGGATCCTTGATGATAAACCTGCAGGCATATGCGACTTTGAGGTCAGGGGCGGAGATGTAACGGTAATAAGGTTTGATGGTATTAAAGGAGACTATAGCCTGTTTGCCGGCCAGGCTAAGGGGACAGAAGGACCGAAGACTACAGGCACCTACCTCTGGATAAAGACATCTGACTGGACAAAATG
>CBDUUS010000180.1:0-3665 GCA_965370465.1 uncultured bacterium
CTGTAGAGAAAAAAACAGGGGAAATCAAATACAAGGGATATAAAATAAGCATTGTTGATCTGCCGGGAACATATAGCCTGACTGCCTATTCATTGGATGAAGTCGTAACAAGAAATTTCATTATAGATGAGAAGCCAGATGTTGTAGTGGACATAATCGACTCATCTAACCTGGAGAGAAATCTATATCTTGCGACACAGCTGATGGAGCTGGGGGTACCTCTGGTTTTTGCATTTAATATGACAGATATTGCCAGAGGCAGCGGTAAGAAAATCGATATAGAACATCTTTCTGAGTTATTGGATGTTCCTATTATAGAAACTGTCGGGCATCAAAAAAAAGGGATGAGCAAGTTATTGGATGCTGTTATTGATGTGGCAGAAAAGAAAACAAAGGACAAAAAAGTAGTCGTTAGATATGGAGAAGAAATTGAAAATGAGATAAAGAAAATTATTTCAGTATTAAAAGAAGAAAAAGCATTGGCCGAAAGGGTAGATCCAAGGTGGATAGCTGTAAAGTTATTGGAACAGGATAAGGAAGTAATAGAGGCTACTGAAAAATCAGCAGGTGCAGGTTATAAAAAAATCGAAAAAGCAGTGAATAATTCTATAGATCATATAAAAAATATACTAAGAGATTCTCCTGAAACTGCTATTGCAGATGCAAGATATGGTTTTATAAGCGGAGCTCTGGCAGAATCCTATGAAGAATTTGAAACAGGCAAGATAACTGTAAGTGACAAGATCGATAAAGTGTTGACAAACAGGATCCTCGGACTTCCGATCTTTTTCGGCCTGATGTGGCTCATGTTCCAGTTTGTGTTTAAAGTAGGCGCATATCCAATGGATTGGATCGACATGGGTTTTGGAAAACTTGGCGATATTGTGTCAAATGCCATGCCTGAGGGTCTGCTCCAGTCATTTCTGGTTGATGGAATCATAGGGGGCGTTGGCGGTGTACTTATATTTACTCCTAATATTATATTATTGTTCATTTGCATTGCTCTGCTTGAAGACACCGGTTATATGGCAAGAGCAGCTTTTGTAATGGACAGAATAATGCATAAAATAGGGCTTCATGGAAAATCCTTTATCCCGATGCTCATTGGGTTTGGATGCACAATTCCCGCTTATATGGGTGCAAGAACTCTGGAGAATAAAAAAGACAGGCTGATAACAATGCATGTAAATACCTTTATGAGCTGCGGAGCAAGGCTTCCTATCTATATTTTACTGGCTGGAGCATTCTTTCCGGCATATGCAGGCAATGTTATTTTTTCAATTTATTTAATAGGTATTGTTATGGCAATACTCATGGCCAAACTTCTCAGGGCCACCAGGTTTAAAGGTGAATCTGCACCCTTTGTAATGGAACTTCCACCTTACCGCGTACCGACATTTAAGGGCATAATGATTCATATGTGGGAAAGAACATGGCTATATATTAAAAAGGCTGGAACAATAATTTTAGCTATTGCAATAATTATGTGGATACTATTTATATTTCCAAAAATTGGGGACAATTACTCGCAGGATTATGATGCAGAAATATCAGGTTTTGAAGAGTCATTTGAATCCGGAAGAATCACTGAGGAAGAGCTTGAAGAAAACATTGCAGCAGTTGAAGGTAAAATGGCAGATGAAGAATTGGCATATTCTGCAGCAGGAAAAATAGGCCACTTCATCGAGCCAATATTTAAGCCGCTTGGATTTGACTGGAGGATGGCCGTAGCAACCATATCGGGTATTGCTGCAAAAGAAGTTGTGGTATCTACTATGGGTACGCTTTATAGTATTACAGAAGCAGATGAAGAATCTGAATCTTTGCGGGAGACACTGGCAAGGGAGTACAGTCCGCTTGTAGGATATAATTTCATGTTATTTTCACTATTATATTTCCCATGTATGGCAGGCATAGCAGTATTTCGAAGGGAAGCCGGCAGAAAAGAGATGTGGTTCCAGGTCGGATATACGCTTCTGCTTGCCTGGGTAGTCTCATTTGTAGTATTTCAGATCGGAAGGCTTTTTATTTAATCTGATTAATATGGTTAGTTTATTGAATCAGCAGGTATGATTTATAAGGGAGATATAAAATAAATTATATCTCCCTTATAGTTAAAATGGAGGTGACTTATGTTAGAGATTATATTAATAGTTTTATTGGGAATTGGTGCAGTTGGTTTCTTTGTATGGATTATGATAAAACAGCTTAAAGGAAATAGTGACTGCGCAGGTTGTTCTCTTTCCAGCTCATGTAAAAAAGAAAACATAAATAAAAATAAATGCAAATGAATATATGAATTTTTACTTTAAGTTTTAATTTATTTTAACAAAGAGTAAAAGATGATTAAAATAGGAAAAGAACAGAAAAGAAGAATAAGGGGAGAAAAAAGATTCTGGGATATGGTATCTCATAGATATGACAGAGTTATATCGGCAGAAATAGATGAAGGCTATAAAGTGCTTCTTAGCAGAATTGTAAATGATATTAAGAAAGATGATATAGTCCTGGATATTGCCACTGGCACAGGAATTGTGGCTTTTGAAGCTGCAAAGGCAGCAAAAAAGGTATACGGAATAGATATCTCACAGAAGATGATCAAAGAGGCCCAGAAAAAGCAGGAGAATAAATCAATAGAAAATATAGAATTCAGATCCGGGGATGGATATAATACATATTTTGATGATGATGTGTTTAATGTCGTTATTTGCTGTAATGCACTCCATATGATGAAAGATCCTGCCCCGGTGCTTGCTGAAGCAAGGCGTGTTTTAAAGCATGGCGGAATTCTAATAGCTCCAACTTATTGCCATGCTGAATCTGCAGCATTTAAGATGAGAATATTTTTGAACAGCATGAGATTTATGAGGGGGATAGGAATTTTGCCGTACCTGCAGCGTTTTAAAAAAGAAGATATATTAAATATTATCAGTGAAAATAGGCTCACTATTATTGAAAAGGATGAAATAGCTAAAAATCCCATACTTTTATATGTTAAGGCATTAAAAAAATGAAAAAAGTTTATAAAAAAAATAAAATATATTTTTTCTATATATTTTTAGGTCTATTATGCCCTGCAGTTATAGCAATTTACTATATTCAACGCATAGCCTGCATGAATGCTGTTCGTTTGGAGATAATTGCAGGTATCTTAACAACCTGTTTTGCAATTATTGCTTTTAAAGAAAATATGAGAAAGGGTAAGCCTATTGGACACTGGTTAGCTGCTTTAATGCCACTAATTTGTATCCCGCTTATGCCTGTTATCATGATAGCTCATAGCGGACTTGAGGGTTTTTTAACTAAGGGAATGACAGTATTTATAACTATGGAGTGTTTCGCTATCAGCCAGCTTGCTTTAGCTATTTTAATGTTCAGGGGCCTGATATTTAAGCGAGGAGAAGACAGGTTGATGATGCCTGGCGCAGGCTTTATAATAATGAAGACGGTACTAAGGATACGAAATATATTTAGAAGACCAGAAAGAACTCTGCGGAAGATGAAGCTTCATAGTGGGCAGACTTTTTTGGATTATGGTTGTGGAATAGGAAGTTTTACAATACCTGCTTCAAAAATGGTTGGAGTTGATGGGATCATATATGCTTTAGACATTCATCCTTTAGCTATAAAAACAGTTAAGAAAGAAATTAAAAAGAGAAAAATCT
>CBDUUS010000181.1:0-3661 GCA_965370465.1 uncultured bacterium
TTTTTTGCGATATGCATCTTTGCGGTGACGAATAATGTGTAGCTGGATTTTCTGACTGACAATATCATAACGCAACCTGTAATCTCCAATTCTAAGCCGCCAACGGCCTATCTCGACATTTGCTAACTTCTTAAGATTTCTGGCAGAGAAGGTATTTTGTTTAAGCTCCAGGAGAGGAGCACCTTATTGACTCTGGATTTGGACTCAGCGGAATTTTCTTTAAGTCTTTTAAAAAGGTTTTCGAGGGAACGAGCTTATAGATTTTAACCATCTTGCTATCCTTGAAGAATTTTAAAGATGTCCTCCTCGGTTCCTACCTTACCAAGTTCAAACTCTTTTTCGCTTTGGATGAGAGCTTTACTGATCCTGGGGTCGTTAAGTTCTGTGCCAATTTCTAAAATTTCTATATAATCCTCAGGGCTGAGAATTACAGCAGCCAGTTCCCCTCTTCTTTTTATAAAGTAAGTGAAGTCTTTTTTACTGACCTCATCCAGTAGCTGACCGAAGTGGACCCTGGCGTCGTGGGCGTCTATTGTTTTAGTAATTTTTCTTTCCTCCGTGGGATTAATATTAATTACCTCCTAATCAATTGATTGATGGAACCATATTCTCATAAGTTTCTTAGTCCGTCAATATTATTGTTAAATTAAAATATTGGTATCCCGGAAGAGTTCGTTTTGAAACTTTAAATGATAAAAGAGATACTGTGCTGACCAGGGGAGTTCGAATAATGGAGTTTGGCTCCATGGGCTGGTCAATGTTTAACATTTGTCCAGGTGCAGGGATTCGCTCTTATTAGATCTTAAAATATCATGGAATATGTTTGACTTTATTTCTCGAATACTTTTAAATCAAGCAGCCTTGAACAGTGGAATACCCTCATTATGAAAACTAGATCTTCTGTGATTTTAAAGATCGTCCTGTAGTCGCCATAAATAATATGGCGGTAATCAAATCCTATTTCATCAGCTTCGGGGATCATGCTGCACCTCATGGGAAACTCTCTGAGTGAAGCAATCTGGGATTTTATTTCACCTTTCCATCTATTTGCTGCCTGAGGGTTATCACTGGAGATATATTCAAATATGGACTTGATATCTTCTTCGGCTGTTTTTGTTATTAATACTCTATATTTTTTTGCCACCCTCAAACTCCTCCAGGAATTCCTCCGCAGGCCTGATCTTTCCAGCACTTATATCGCTTTCTGCTTCAGATAGCAGATTTCTTAGATTGAGGGCTTTTAGTTTTTTCTCAAATATTTCAGCGTCTATCAATACTGCTCCAGGCCTCCCGTTTACCGTTATTATGACCGGCCGGCCGGTCTGATGGATCTGCCTGAATATCTCATTGGTCCTTTTCTTCAGATCGGTTACAGATTTGATATCCCGGGTAATGCTAATTGACATTTTATTATATTCTTTCTAATACTTAATTAAGTATCTATTATGATATATTATATAGTACACTTATTCAATAGATTTCTAATTTAATTTATTATTTATTCATAGTTAGTGGTGAAATCCACTACTCAGTGATTCAATGCTGATGGCTATTGACATGATTGATCACTTTTAAAGGAGGACACTGAAAAACAGTGCTGCACTTATGACAGATATAAAGAAGATAGAGATAAGGGATATGAAAGTACCTGGGCCGAAATCTGTTTGGCTCCATGGGCTGGTCAATGTTGATAACAAATAATTCATGTCCTGGAGTATAAAAATGTTAAGTTAAAGGGTAAAAAATATTTTGCAGTCTTATATTATCAAGGATTAGATAAGGTAGAATCATGTCCTCCAATAGCCCGTAAAAGAATTTTATCATCCTTATATTGCCACGTTATCCTTATTGACATATTAATACTACTCTCAAATATATAACTTCTTCCTTTTATTTTTTTTGTTCTTAAGGAAGGATGCGAATGATTTTCTGATAACAATTTTAATTTAGTCCAAACTATCTTCTTTAGGCCAGTAGATAATCCTTTATAGCCTTTTTTAAACCTGGTTGAAAATAAAAATTCCATATCCTAATCTTCCAGCTGTTTTATTAAGTCATCAACATCTTTTGCATGACCCAATCTACCTGCTTTTACGTCTTCTTCTGCTTCCTGTTCCATTTCTTGCCATTCCTTTGACCAGAACCATGCCTGAGATCTGTCAATGACCAGTACTGGTGTAATAACAATTCTATCATCCTCTAATTTAACTTCCAGGCTATCTCCAGTTTTTATATTTAATTTTTTAACTATTTCAACTGGCAATGTTATTTGTGATCTTTCCCTCAGTCTGATTACCATATACACCTCCTAATAAATTTGAAATTCTGATTTTCTTATATTCTTATTATATCAAATCATATTTATAATGAAAGGATTTAATTTATTCTATTAATAAATCTTTAAAAGATAAGCTAATTTGGCTCCGTGGTCTGGTCGATGTTGATAACAAATTACATTACATCCTTATTTTTTTATACAATATTTTAAAAATCTCAGTCAAATTTAATTATCCGAAAGATAATTGAAAGAATAGCGAAAGAATAGTAAAATAGTTATATGCAAAATATTAATCCTAAATATGAAATAAATAATAAAATCCTTTCCCTGCTCAATAACATTTCACAAAGCCAGGGAGTACTAGATGCAAGCCAGATACCAGCTGAGGACTATATGTATATTAATTCTCTGGCAAATATTGATGCTGTCCACTATTCAACCAAATTAGAAGGTAATAGGCTGACCCATAAGCAAGTTACGATGATTGTAACAGATAGAAAAAGTAAAAATATTATTAAATATGAAAAAGATATCAAAGAAGTTATAAACTATGCAAAAGCCCGGAATTTTCTCAGCTATGATAAAACCTTAGTAAAAGAAATTAATAAAGACCTGGTTTTGAAAATCCATACTTTTTTGATGGACAAAATTGTAGTGGGAAAACTAAAAGGTTATTACCGCCAGGCACAAAATGTTATTCAGGATAGTAAAACCCATAATATAGTCTATATGCCGCCTGAAGCAGCAGATGTTCCAAAAATGATGTCAAAATTATATTCCTGGATCAAAGACGCATTAATAAATAATGCAAGCCCTTTGATTGTCGCAGCATTTTTTCATTACTACTTTGTTACCATCCATCCTTTTATGGATGGTAATGGCCGCTGCTCCAGACTTCTTACTAATTTCATTCTGGATAAGCATGGCTTTACAGTTTCCGGATATGCTTCCATAGAAAAAGTACATGAACAAAATAAAATGGATTATTATAAATACTTAAATAAGCATCAGGGACAACTTTTTTATGATATTCCTGAAAATATTAATTTGACAGGTTGGCTTGGGTACTGGCTGACTTGTCTTATGGCTACCTATACTGAAGCTATTGAGCGCCTTCAAACCAATGTTCCTGAAATTAACATGGATTATCGCTTAAAAAAAGCTTATTCTTTATTTCTTAAACATAAAAGACTGAAAGCTGCTGAATACCAATTACTGGTTGGCCTGGGTAGAACTCAATCTGTTTCAGATTTGAATAAACTGATCAAACAAGGTTTAATTAAAAAAGTTGGCGGTGGCAGATCCCAAACCTATATTATTAGTGAAAGATAAACGAAAGAATAGTGAAAGAATATTCGGTTGTCCCGTTGTTGGTGAAGAGCC
>CBDUUS010000182.1:0-3632 GCA_965370465.1 uncultured bacterium
TATATCATTACGGATAGTGTATTTCCAAAAAGGGGCAAAATCTACTTCTTTCACACTGCTTGAACTTCTGATAACGATTGTAGTTATCGGGATCCTGGCCGGCTTGCTTCTGCCGGCCCTGGGCAGGGCAAGAGAAGAGGCCAGAAAGGCAAAATGTTTGTCTAATCTGCGCAATATCTACCTGGCGCTTTCGCTATACGCCGATGACCATGCTAACCTATACCCCTTTGCCACAGGAAACATCGCGTGGGACGCTGTGGACCCAACCTATGGAACCTATGGCTGGATGCAGCAACTTTTCTCTTATATAAAAAATAAAAAGGTTTATATTTGTCCCTCAGTGTCAGGCACCCAATACGGGTATTTTTTGGGAACAAGGGCAGCTTATAAAGAGACAGGAAAGGCGGCCTCGGTCAACAGGGCTAAGATTAAATACCCCTCGTTGTTTGTTCTTGGCGGCTGTACTACCTATCCTTTTGATGAGTCTGACTGTGACAAGGATGATTATTCCCAGGACTGTATTGGCTGGCCGACGCATGGTGAAGGGTCGAATGTTCTCTTCGCCGATGGTCACTGCAGATGGCATAAAGGATATGAGCCGGACAGAATGACCTTCCGGTATAAAGAAATCAGCCCATGGTAAGAGTTGCCGCTGGGAGTGAGCATTATGCTCATTGGGCTCATTCTTGTAGCAATCGGGTAATGAGAAAATGAATAAAGAATTAACTGTAAGTATATTATCCGACAACAGTCTTGAACTTGAAGGACAGGAAACAAAAGAACAGATGAGCAAAGACCAGCTGCTTCTGCAGGATGAATTATTTAACCGCTATAAATCCAAGTTTGAATCATTCCTGCTTTATCTGGCTTTTTGTAATCGTTCCGTCAGTCTGTCTGAAAGCCTGGGCTACTTCAGAAAGTTTGCGGGATTATTTGCGGAAAAATTAGTCCATAATCCTGATCTTAAACTTTTAAGAGATAATGCCAGAGTTGTTTTAGAAGATAGTGAACTGATAAAAATAATAGACCAGGCCCCTTTTATGGTTGGAGCTGAGTACATCAATAAATCATTTCTTGAAAATATCTGGTCCGTATTAAATACTCAATACCAGAAAGAGATTAGAAAATATAAAGGCACAGTAGATGAGTTCATTAAAACATACAGCCCTGATGTACATTTAATAGGCAGAGTCTTTTTTCATCTTGTTGAAAGTAAAAAAGAAAAATATCCTTTTGCGTTTCTTGCCACGTATTCTACAAGCTTAAATAAACAGGGCAAATCAAAACATATCCCTTTAAAACATGCTCTAACAGAGTACGGTGAAAATAGTAAAAAGCTTCTTGACCTTTTATCCACAGTGCATCTGGCAGCGAAGGAAAGCAATATCATACTTGAATTTCTTAGGTCGGGTGAAATATTTCAGCCGCTTGGGTTGTCTGCTAAAGAAGCCTTTACATTTTTAAAGGAAATTCCTGTTTATGAAAAATATGGAATACTCTGCAGGATACCAAATTGGTGGAAGAATAAAGCAAACAGATTAAGACTTGATATCAGTATAGGAGATAAAAATCCGTCTTATCTTGGTATGGACTCTCTATTAGATTTTAATGCAGGATTTCTTTTGGGAGATGCACATATAACTGAAGCTGAAGCACGAAAATTACTGAGTGAATCCGAAGGCCTGGCATTTATTAAGGGCAAAGGGATTGAAGTAGATCAAGAAAAATTGAAAGAAACTCTTGAGGCATATGAAAAAGCCCAGGAGTTGATGAAAGATGGCGGTTTAACATTAAAAGATGCTATGCATATGCAGCTGAATCTTGAAGAAAACCTGGGTATTACGGAAGATGATACAGTAGAAATCTCCAATGGATTGTGGCTTAAGTCAGTTTTGGAAAAACTTAAGAGCCCGGAATTAATTGATAAGATAGGTCCTGGTCCGCATTTTAAAACTCAATTAAGGCCATACCAGCAAAAAGGATTAAACTGGCTTTATTTTCTGCATAAACTCCAATTTGGCGCATGCCTTGCCGATGATATGGGGCTTGGAAAAACTGTACAGCTTCTTGCATTATTAAATACATTAAAACCTGATAAAAAGAAAAAAACAAGCCTTCTAATACTGCCTGCATCTATTATCGCAAACTGGGAAAGTGAAATTAACCGGTTTTCTCCAAAATTAAAATATTTCATAGCCCATCCTTCCGTTGACAAAAAATCTGCCCTGGAAAAAGATAAAAAGTTCATAAAAAAATATAATTTAATTATAACGACATATTCTCTTGTCAAAAGATATGATTGGCTTAAATCGTATAGATGGGAATACATCGTTCTGGATGAAGCTCAGGCTATAAAAAATCCGGGTACAAAACAAACAAAATCGGTAAAAGGCATGGATGCCGAAAACAGGATTATAATGACAGGCACACCGATTGAAAACAGACTGTCGGATATATGGTCTTTATTTGATTTTCTTAACCCCGGACTTCTTGGCAATGCAAAAGAGTTTTCTGCTTTTACAAAAGGACTTAAAAACAATCCAGGCGGATATGCAAAGTTAAAGAAGATAATAAGCCCTTATGTATTGAGAAGATTAAAAACAGATAAGACCGTTATATCGGATTTGCCTGATAAAGTGGAGATGAAAATCTATTCTGAATTGAGTAAAAAACAGGTCGTGTTATATGCTAATCTTGTAGATGAATTAAAAAATATGCTTAAAATTGAAACAGGGGGAATCAATAGAAAAGGATTAATATTAGCTTCTTTAATGAAATTCAAACAGCTCTGCAATCATCCGGACCAGTATCTCGGCGGGAATGAATATGCCGAAAAAGACAGCGGTAAGTATATAAGACTCCGTGAAATATGTGAAATAATTTATGAAAAAAGAGAGAAAGTCCTTATTTTTACCCAGTTCAAAGAAATTGCAGGACCTCTAAAAGAATATCTCGAAACTATATTCAATCATAACGGCCTACTGCTTCATGGCGGTACTCCGGTTAAGAAACGAAAGGGTATAATCGATACGTTTCAAAGCCATGAATATATTCCTTTTATTGTCATGACCGTAAAGGCAGGCGGCGTAGGATTGAACCTTACTGCTGCAAATCATGTTATACATTTCGACAGGTGGTGGAATCCTGCCGTAGAAAATCAGGCCACCGATCGGGCTTTCAGGATAGGACAGAAAAAGAATGTTATAGTGCATAAATTTATTACCAACGGGACAATAGAAGAAAAGATAGATATCATGCTCACTGAAAAAGCAACTTTATCAGATGAGATTATTCAAAGTTCCAAAGAGGATTGGATTACAGAGATGGACAACAATAAGCTTATGAATCTATTTAAATTAACACTCTAAGAATTATTATGTCTTATTATTATTCAGGATTTCCCAGATATGAATCAGTCGGTTCAAGGCGGGCCAAGGCGCAAAAGAAACTTGAACGGTATAAAAAGAAAAATCCGAGCATTAATCCAATTATTATAAAAGGAAACAAACTGGCTCGGACATGGTGGGGTCAAGCCTGGAATGAAAACCTTGAAAAGTATGCTGATTATTATAGCAGGATAGGTAGAGGCAGGAGTTATATAAGAAACGGCCTTGTTCTGGATCTCCGGATAG
>CBDUUS010000183.1:0-3571 GCA_965370465.1 uncultured bacterium
CCCATTGTCACTATAAACCACTTCTCCGGATCCCATCTTCCAGCAGTCTGGATAGCTGCTATACAGCCGCTCATGGTCTGCTCATTGATCGATGTCATTGCTACATATTCAGCATCAGGTATTGTTGACAGGATATCTGTCATGGCCTTATTGGCCTGTTCGGCCTCGCCTGCGCCGCCATCTGCTCTGTGAGTTATCGGATCTATTACATCTGCCCCATACTTATCGACAAATGCCTGATAGAAACCTTCGGACCTGAGCATCAGGACATCGCCACCTGCTGGAAACTGTATAAGTATTATGGCATCAAGCGTGTCTATGCCTCCCATAGCTTCGACAGCTTCAACTGCATACTCCCCGCCAAGGTAGGATACATAGAAATTATTTACACCCATGAATGGTGCGTTCGGCGTAGGTACATCTACTGCTATAATAGGAATACCGGCCTGGGTAAATTTAGTTGATATGATGCTGTTTACCTTTGAATCAAACTGGAAGTTGATAAGTACATCAGGATTTTTGGCAAGCATGATGTCTGCATTTTTAAGTCCTATTGTTGCATCATACTGATTGTCTGCATAGAAAATGTCACCAGGATCTCCGCCGGCCAGAACCCACTGGTCCTGAACATTTTGCCAGACGTCTTCACAGAACGGAATGCCGCCCATAATATTAGTGAATGCCAATGTGTGCCCTGCTGCTGGAGCTCCAGTATACTCCTGGTTAGCTATGGCAGATGCTCTCATCTCTTCATAGAATGCATATCCTCCTTCTTCTTCCACAGTCTCTATTACTGTTTCAGTCACAGTCTCTGTAACGGTCTCTATTACCGTTTCAATTATTACCTCTGGTTCCGCACTGCTGCATCCTGGCAGTACTATGAAAGCTGCAACCATAGCGATTACCAGTCCCGCAAATGCAATTTGTTTGATCTTACTCATTTCTTACCCTCCTTTAAATATTTCTCATTATAATTGTCAGGACTCCTTATTTTACCCACCACCTCCTTATCAGAATCCGACCTCCCTTATGGGAGATTCCTATATGTTTTTATATATTGAATAGCTAAAATCAGGAATGATCACTAAAATAGATAGAATAATATATGATTTGAATACTTTATAAACATTTATTCTGACCCCCAGCAAAACGTTTCGCTAATAGAATATTATATTTCCATTCTTTTGTCAATGACATACCGTAAATTTTTTTATGGATTGCTTTTTACTTCTATTGGTCCTGTTGAACCTCTCTCAATTATCTTCGTCGGTAAGATAATATTTTTATCTTCAATCTTTTTTCCTTCTACCATATCAAGCAGAAGGTCCATGGCCATCTTTCCCATCAATTTTTTAGGCTGCTTGACTGAAGTCAGTGGAGGTTCTGAGAACTGGCACACGATCTCATTATTAAATCCTATAACAGATACATCCTGCGGAACCCTGTATCTCATCTCCTTAAGCGCCTTAATAAGTCCTATTGCAAGATAATCTGCCAGTGTGGCAACTGCAGTGGGCATGCTTTTCTTTTTTAGCATCCTTTTTACAACATCATAGGCGCCTGCAAATTCATTTAACCTGATCGAATCATCTATTATTACATGATCCGGATTATATTTAAGTCCATTTTTCTTAAGCCCGGACAGATATCCCTCATATCTCTTGCGGGCCGTGGTTTGATTATCAAAAGAAAATGAAACATATCCTATTTCCCGATGTCCAAATTTTACCAGATAGTCTATTACCATCTCCATTGCCAGAGTATTATCAATAAGCACTGAAGGTATCCTGGTATTGCCGATCTCCCTGTCTGTAACTACTACAGGAATACCGTAATCATATACTTTTCTTATATGGTCATGACTGTCATATCCGCAGAAAAATATTATCCCGTCCACAAAATGGTTCATTAAAATATTTATCTGCCGCTCTTCCTCGGCTATGTCATAGAACGAGCAGCCAAGTATCAGGGTATAATCCCTTTTTCTTGCAGCCTCCTCCATGCCTCTTATGACCTGGGCAAAAAAAGGCTGGGCTATATCCGGCAGTATAACACCGACAGCTCTCGTACTTCTTATCCTTAGACCTCTGGCAATGATATTCGGCCTGTATTTTAATTTCTCTATGGCTTCCAGAACTCTTTCTTTTCTTTCTTTACTTACAAACTTATTCTTGTTTATAACACTGGAGACTGTAGAAATTGAAACACCTGCTTCCCGGCCGACATCTTTTATTGAAGGTCTCTTTATCTTTTTTTTCATCTTTTTAGCCCGGTAAGTAATATTTATATGCAAGATAAGCGAATCGTTTCGCAAAAATTGTAAAAAATTTCTCTATAAAAGTCAATACAGTTTCAGACAATTTTTTAAATGACGCAACAAATAGAATCGCAGCTACTTTTTTATAGGCAATAAACATAGCTGATATGTCCCTTGACGCATATCCAAAAGAAGCATTTTTGATATATAGAATCATATAATGTTTAAATAATTGGAGAGTCTTAAGAGGGCTCAGTCAGGTCATCATAGAGGCTGTGATTATTTGAAATTATCCTTTATCATTTTTAATTCTTCCTCTTCTCCATCATTTGAAACATTATATATCCTTCCTTTCCAATAGACTCCTATATTGAAGCGGAATTGAAAAATAGAATTTACCGCCATGGACAGGAGATATATGACTGAAAGCGGATGAAGCAGTACATCTACAGCTTTCATCTTAAATCTTATAGCAAGGATTATTTTTGTGACCATTACAAATATTGTCTGTAATATAATAATATTTGTAACCGCCAGGGGCCAGTCAAAAAGTATAGCAAGGGGCAGCATCACAAAGGGCATAAGGTATATGGCTGTAATAACAATAATAGCTATAGAGATCATGGGGATGCTATAATCAAATGCGGAAAATAGTACCTTTGAATACCCCTGCACTACTTCTTTAAAATTGTGATACATCCTGCAATATACATTGCTCCTTCCATCAAATATCATAAATTTAAATCCACACCTTTTAACCTGTTTGGAAATAATGACATCCTCCAGGATCTTTCCTTTTACGGACTCATGGCCGCCTATAGCTTTGTATATATCTTTTTTAAACAATATAAACTGTCCTATTGCTGTACTGAAAAGTGGGTTTCTTGTTTTCCTTATCAAGGCCAGAGGCATAAATCCCATTATCATAAAATTACCAAATGGTACCATCATCCTTTCATGTATGGTGACCATTATCTGTTTGGCAAAGACAGACAGCGCATCTACTCTGTATTTTAAAAGACAGGCAACAGAAGAGGATATGGAGGTAGGAAAATGAAGGGTATCAGCATCTATAAATGCCAGGTAATCACCATTTGCATATTCCGAAAGCTGCTGGCAGGCATAGGACTTGCCCAGCCATCCCCTGGCAAGCGGCTTCCCATGATAAAGCCTTACGCGGCCATCTTTTTCAGCTATCTTCTCAACTATCTCCGCGGTCCTGTCGGTAGAATTATCATCAAGTACCAGTATTTCAAGATTTGAATAGTCCTGCTTGAGAAGAGAATTAATGCATCTCTTTATATTATCCTGTTC
>CBDUUS010000184.1:0-3566 GCA_965370465.1 uncultured bacterium
CGGCAGCGGAGGAGGCTGGAGCGGAGGATCTTCAGGCGGCAGCAGTTTTGGAGGCGGCTCATCGGGCGGCGGCGGTGCAAGCGGCAGCTGGTAAGGATCCAAAGCAATATTGCTATATTATCATAATATAGTTTCTCGACATCATTAATATGAAGAAGGAGCCACGGATAGATGAAGATAGCAATATCTGGTAAGGGCGGAGTAGGAAAGACTACTCTTTCTGCCTGCCTTTCAAAATATTTTACAGGAAAAGGCAACAGGGTCATAGCTGTAGATGCAGATCCGGATGCAAACCTTGCGACTGCGCTTGGGCTTGATTATAAAGAAGCTTCGGAGATCATACCACTTATAGAGATGAAAGATCTTATTGAAGAGCGGACAGGGGCAAGGCCAGGAGGTTATGGGTCCTATTTTAAACTCAATCCAAAGGTAAGCGATATTCCTGCAAAAATAGGTATCGATGTGGACGGAGTAAGGCTTCTGGTAGCCGGAACGATCAGGGCGGGGGGCAGCGGATGTTATTGTCCCGAAAATGTGATGCTAAAGAGCCTTTTCAGGCATCTAATTATAAATCAGAAGGAAGTGGTCATTCTGGATATGGAAGCAGGGATAGAGCATCTCGGCAGGGGCACCTGTGAGAATATGGATATGCTTATTATAGTCATAGAGCCAGGACTGCGAAGTATACAGACTGCAAACACGGTTAGAAAAATGTCGGAGGATCTTGGCATCAAGAAACTCTATATAGTTGTGAACAAGGTGAAGTCAGAGGAAGAGGAAAAGCTTATAAGGGAGAATCTTAAAGACTTCAAAGTTCTCGGTATTATGCCATACAGCGATAGCGTAAGAGAGTCTGACCTTAAGAATTACTCACCCTGCGATTCTGATAGCAATTTTGCGGCAAAAATTGAAGAAATTGCTTTAAAATTGAAGGAATTTATGGTAAAAGAGTAATAATCTTTATGTGTACTATACCAATTATTAACCTTTTCAGATTCGGAAGCGGTGATTTTTATTGTTTAAAATAGTATCAAAAAAGGAACTTGCCTCTGATATTGCAAGATTTGATATAGAGGCTCCCCTTATAGCTAAAAAAGCTCTTGCCGGACAATTTGTAGTTATAAGAATTCATGAAGATGGTGAACGGATCCCCCTTACAATTGCAGCCTATGACCGGGAAAAAGGCATAATATCTCTTGTGGTTATGAAGATCGGCAGATCTACAGCTCTTCTTGCTGAGCTTAAAGAGGGCGATAGCATACTCGACCTTGTAGGCCCCCTGGGCAATTCATCTAAAATAGAGGATTATGGAAGAGTCATCTGCGTGGGCGGAGGTGTCGGTATCGCTCCCGTACTTCCAATAGCAGAAGAACTTAAAGCTGCAGGGAACTATGTCATTTCTATAATTGGCGCAAAGACGAAGGATATGCTTATCCTTGAAGATGAGATGGGATCAGCTTCAGACGAACTTCATATATGTACCGATGATGGATCATTTGGATATAAAGGATTTGTATCGGGCCTGCTTGAAGATTATCTTGATAAAAATATTATAGACAGTAAAAATAAAAAGACTAATATAGCAAGGTGCACCGCCATCGGTCCGGCAGTCATGATGGCATCAGTTGCCAGAGTCACGAAAAAATACGATCTTATGACCATAGTATCCTTAAACTCTATAATGGTAGACGGTACAGGCATGTGCGGAGCATGCAGGGTGGAAGTAGGCGGAAAGACGAAATTTGTTTGTGTGGATGGTCCTGAATTTGATGGCCATCAGGTTGATTTTGACCTTCTTGTATCAAGGCAGAAGATGTACCTTGACCAGGAAAAAGCCTGCTATGGGTCACATGTGGAAGAATGCAAGTGTAAGAAATAGCTTCCACCGGGATAGGAGAATATATATTAATAATCAACTTGCAAAATAGGTTTTATCACCAGGAAGGCTGATAATGAGTTCAAAGAGTGAAAGCAATAAGAAGAAGGTAAAGAAAGAAAAGATATCAAGGGCACCGATGCCGGAACAGGATCCAAAAGTCCGGGCAAAAAACTTTAGAGAAGTGACAACTGGTTATACCGAAGAGGATGCACTCAGGGAAGCTTCAAGATGTATCCAATGCAAAAATCCAAGATGTATCATGGGATGCCCTGTTGAGATAGATATAAAAGGATTTATAAAGCTTATTACTGAAAAGAAATTTGAAGAGGCTCTGGCAAAGATAAGAGAAAGAAACACCCTTCCAGCAGTATGCGGACGGGTATGTCCGCAGGAAGATCAATGTGAGAAGGTATGCATTGTGGGAATAAAAGATGAACCTGTTGCCATAGGCCGCCTTGAACGGTATGTTGCGGACCGGGAACTTGAAAAGTCTGCTGATCAGGATAAAGAATGTGCATATTCAGAAGTCACACATAAATGTACCAGAGAGAAGGTGGCTATTATTGGTGCAGGACCCGCAGGGCTTACCTGTGCGGCCGAGCTTGCCAAAAAAGGATACAGGGCGACAATATTTGAAGCTCTGCACAAGGCTGGAGGGGTCCTGGTATACGGCATACCTGAATTCAGGCTCCCGAAGGATATTGTCCAGAAAGAAATAGATTATCTGAAGTCTATGGATGTAGAAATAAAAGTAAATATGGTCATGGGCAAGATCCTTATGATAGATGATCTTTTTGATGATAGCTTCAAAGCTGTATTTATATCGACAGGCGCCGGACTTCCTTATTTTATGGATATCCCCGGTGAAAACCTGAATGGGGTATATTCGGCAAATGAATATCTGACCAGGTCAAATCTCATGAAGGCATATAAATTTCCTGAAAGCGATACCCCCATAATGAAAGGGGAAAAAGTAGCAGTTATAGGCGGCGGCAATGTAGCAATGGACTCTGCAAGGACCGCATTAAGGCTCGGGGCAAAGCATGTTTATCTTATTTACAGGAGAAGCGAAGTAGAGATGCCCGCCCGTAATGAGGAAATAGAACATGCAAAAGAAGAGGGTATCGACCTGAAGATCCTCAATAATCCTGTGGAGATCATAGGCAGGGATGGCTGGGTGGACAGGATAAAAGTAATCAGGATGGAGCTTGGCGAACCGGATGATTCCGGAAGGAGGAGGCCAGTTCCTGTTAAAGGCTCTGAATATGATATTGATGTGGATGTAGTGGTCATGGCCATAGGTCAGGGTCCAAATCCGCTTTTTACTTCTACCATACCTGAATTGAAGTTAAATTCCAGGGGCAATATTGCAGCTGATCCGGAGACCGGCAAGACATCTGTAAAGGGTGTTTTTGCAGGAGGAGATATAGTCACAGGTGCAGCAACTGTTATTCTTGCAATGGGTGCCGGAAGAAAAGCGGCCCATTGTATAGATGAATATATCAGTACAGATAAATGGTAGGCTGAAACAGCTATAAGCTGTTAAATGAATATCTTCCTTAAGATATTTTCTGGTATCCGCTACTTGACGGAAATCTAAAAATAGAGTATCTTATTGATAATAGTAACAATTATTACTAACACTGGATAGATATTAATCTGCACTTTACCGTTCTTTTAACAGAAG
>CBDUUS010000185.1:0-3533 GCA_965370465.1 uncultured bacterium
TGGTCGGGGTGAGAGGATTTGAACCTCCGGCCCCCTGCTCCCAAAGCAGGTGCGCTAAACCAAACTGCGCCACACCCCGATAAACATCCTTTAATAGAGCAGTGGATATAATATCATAATTCTATAATTTTACAATAAAATCATAAAAGTCTGCCAGCGCTTTACCCCTGTGGCTTATCTTATTTTTTTCTCTATGATCAAGTTCGGCCATAGTTTTATCGTATCCTTCAGGGATAAAAATTGAGTCATACCCAAAGCCTCCAGTGCCTTTTTCTTCAAAACCAATACTGCCTTCACATATCCCGTCGGTTTTAAAGATCAGACCCTTTTCCAAATCCCATAAGATCATGCTGCATACAAATCTGGCAGATCTCTTGCCGGGATCTTTTACGCTCTTTATCTCGTCCAGTAATTTATCTCTGTTTTCTTTATCAGTCGCATGCAAACCCGCAAATCTGGAAGACTGAACTCCTGGCTTTCCACCCAGTGCATCCACGATCAATCCGGAATCATCCGCAAGAGCTGCTTTTCTTGTAAACTTTGAAATAGCTTCTGCTTTTATTATCGCATTATCCAGAAAACTATCACCGATTTCTTCTACATCCGGAATTTCTTTAAAATCTTCAAATGTCAACCAGTCTATTTTTAAGATAGCACTATCATAATTTACTATTTCTACTATCTTACCCTTATTCTTTGAAGCGATTACAATTTCCAAAATATTTCCTTATTTATAGTATGCTTATTTAAATTATTATATATTCTCTTATCACTTTATTGCCTGCGGTCTCTGACTCAGGATCTTTTTCTGTAATTCTATTATACCAGCTATTGCCTGCATTGCTTTCTCAAGCATCTCGTCAAACTGTTCCCTGGAAAAAGGTGCGCCTTCCGCAGTTGACTGGACCTCGATCAGATTATCTTTTGAATTTGCCACGACATTCATATCGACTTCAGCCTTTGAGTCCTCACTAAAACATAGGTCTGCCATTACTTCCCCATCTACGATCCCTACGCTTATAGCAGCAATAAAACTTTCTATGGGCATCTCATCGATCAGCTTTTTCTCTATCATCCCCTGAAGACAATCAAAAAGAGCTATAAAGCTTCCAGTTATTGAAGCAGTTCTTGTCCCTCCATCAGCTTCTATTACATCGCAATCTATCCAGATCGTTCTTTCCCCTATCTTACTAAGGTCCACTGCAGCTCTTAGCGATCTTCCAATAAGCCTCTGTATCTCATGCGTCCTTCCATTTATCCGTCCTGAAGCCTGGGGCCTGATGACTCTTCGGTGAGTTGAACCCGGTATCATATCATATTCAGCAGTTATCCAGCCAGTTTTCTTGCCTCTCAGAAATGGCGGGACCTTATCTTCAAAGGTTGCGGTACAGACTATGCGGGTATTTCCCATCTCGATAAAAACGGACCCGTCTGCATGGGAAATATATTTTCTGGTTATCTTTATATTCCTGATTTCATCATTTTTTCTTCCATCCAGTCTTCCTGGCATTATATACCTTTCTATCGTGTTATTTATTAAACATCCAGTTTTGTCCCGATCACTCTGCTGATCTCTTCACCTAAAAACATCTGGCCGGTTTTAAAAAAATTGCTGTTTAAGGCAGTTTCATAAAAGATCCTATTTGCCTTATTGTCTTCATCTGCAGAGAGGCCTTCCTTGATTAATATCTTCTTTACATCCTTTGCAGTCTCTACTGCAGAGCTTATCACCTTTATATTATTTCCGCTGGCTGCAAGTATCTTCCTCTCTATCAAGGGGAAATGCGTACAGCCCAATACCAGTACATCTATGTTTTGGCTGAGAAGAGGCTCCAGATAATTTTTTATAGCATCATTAAGCTTATTTCCTTCAAGTATCCCTTTTTCTATATATTCAATAAGCATAGGCGCTGCCGCTGAGAAGGTCTTAATGCCGGGGTCCAGCCTGCTTATCTCTTTTTCATAGGCTCCGCTTTTGACTGTACCTTTTGTAGCAATAATTCCAATTCTTTTGTTTTTCGTATTATTTACAGCAGTACGCGCTCCTGGCTCTATTACTCCTATCGCAGGGATCTCGGATCTTTCTTTCAATTCTTTTAATGCTGCAACAGATCCAGTATTGCATGCAATGACTATCATCTTAACATTTTTCTCCTGAAGAAATTCTGTTGCCTTAAATACATAATTTTTAACCTGCTCAAGATCTCTTGGACCATATGGAAATCTTTCATTATCACCAAAATAGATAGTGCTTTCCTGTGGGACTTCTTTTATTATCTCCCTTAATACTGTAAGGCCGCCTACCCCGGAATCAAGTACGCCTATTGCTTTATTGTCCAAATCTGCATCTTCTTTCTGATTTAATAATGTCCATAATCCGGAACTGTCCGGTATGCCAGTTTATTATTATATAATTTTAGTTTCCAAAAATAAAAGATTTAACTTATGAAATATTGTTTTATGGGTGGATATAAAATACTATTTATCAGCCTGGCACAGATAATATATCCAGCCTCCTTTATTGAGGAGAGTGGCATTGCCGGTGATAAGGCCATTTCTGCAAACAGTGCTTACATTTTTAAAACCTTTTTCTTCCAGCTGCCTTATCTGTTCATTCCTGTTGATATAGTAGACTTTTGCTCTTCCGTTAAGAGATTTGTCGTAAAGATGTCCTCTCTTATTTTTACGGAGCCTTAAAATGTGGCCCGCCATATGGATGCTTTTGTTTAAGATATTTAACCTTATTATCCTGCAGGCTGATCTTATTTCACAGCTCATATGTTCAAGAAAACGGCTGGAATTGCTTCTCCTGCCTGAATTCTTTTTCCCCTTAAAGTCAAAGATCCCTTCAAGTCCTTCCCAATCCAGATTGTGGGAGGAGAAACAGAAATATCCGCCCGGTTTCAGGACTCTGTATGTCTCGTCCAGCGCAGCCATTCTATCTCTATGGCTAAAACTATCTATCCCATTAAAACTGAAAAGTACTAAATCATAGCTATTGTCAGGGACCTCTTTCATATCTCTTGCATCACAGTTTAAAAAATAGTAATCATTTCCGTATTTATCCAGGCAGATATCTATCATTGCACTGGCATAATCGGCTCCAGTATAATTTCTGATAAGCGGTGCAAAATATTTTGTGGTCCTTCCGCCTCCAACACCCATATCCAGCATATCCATTTCAGGCAGCTTAGACCTTAGCAGCTCAAGCACTGTCCTTTCAGCAGGTTCCAGGTAGTCTCTTGCTGCATAATCCTTTGATATGCTTTCTGAGTTATATAATATTTTATGATCTACAGTCAAATTTATTCACTCCAAACTTTATAAACAGTACAGAATTCCAGATATTATAGCAAAACGATGTAAAATGATAGAAGATTGTAAAGAAAATATCAAGGATTATTTAAAGATTATTTAAGGATTAGAACTATTTGAGAATTGTGTAATGAAATAATTTGTCCAAGTAAAATTGTCTTTTTATAGATAAAATATTTCTAATAGTACACTCAAAATGACATTTATTCCTGGATATT
>CBDUUS010000186.1:0-3517 GCA_965370465.1 uncultured bacterium
ATCCACTCCCAGGGCCTTTTTCCGGAGATCCATATATTTATACATTGGATCAAGATTTTTTGATACAGAATCAATAAGATTATCATAGACAGCTATGGGTGCATTATCGTCAAAAAGGGCGGCTTCGATGCTGGAGGGATATTTTCTTACCCTGCTAAAAAAGATATCTTTCTTTATGCTGGAGCTCAGCGTCGAAGACAGGGTGTTTTTCTGCTTGCCATATGCAGCATACAGGGCCTCAAATGCATCTTTTCTCACATGCCTTACCCTGCTTTCCATAAATTTTGAATATCTTCCCTTTGTGAGCTCAATACTATTATTTTTTTCATCCTTTATAATGGGAAATTTAATATCCGCATTGTCTATCATACCAAATATCAATTGGGGAGAAGCAGCAAGTTCTCCTGAAAGGGCAAGGATCTTTTCATTATCAGCTGAAAGTATATGTTCCCTTCTTCTGGAGATATCTTTCAAATAATGAGTATAGTCTGAAAGATCTTTATCTTCGCCTATAAGCTTTTCCAGTTGTCCGTGGTCTATTTTAAGTATATCAGGGATCAGAAAGGAACATGTGCCTTCTGTTTCCACAAGAAGTGACATTGCCCTGTCCATAAGAGCCTGAGAATCCTGATCTGTATTATCTTCATCCTTTCTCATATGGGCATAGACAAAAAGCTTTTCCACTTTTTTCATCAATTTACTGTAATCTTTAAGTATTTTAGAAAGATCTGAAGGAGAATCAGGAAGCTTTCCTGCAAGCCTGGCAAAAGCAGGCAGGCTTTCTCCCGCCCCCTTATAATCATCTTCCCATTTTTCTATGGAAGAATATATGTCCTCAAGGACCCATTTATGTTCCAGTTTTATTTCACTTCTCTTTTTTAGCTTATGAATACTCATATTATTACCGGCTTTATTTTGATCGGGCCGGTCCTCCTTTCATAAAATATTTAAAATATCCATTATATAGACTGAAAATCGACTTTACCAGATTGTTTTTTAACTTGTTCATTTGTATAATAAAGTTTAAGCTGGAAAAAGCAGATAAATCTTGAGATTTTGTTTGATCTTAAGAGCAGAAAGGGTTCATTGGAACATAGAGGTAGAAAAGAATCAATAATAACTTTAATTATAATGATTATAGTTGCAGCAGTTATTGTCAGCTGGATAACCGGGCTGTGGAGCTGCGAAGCAGGAAGAAAAGATCTCACCAAAGAACAGAGACTCACAATATCTGATTATATCAATTCAGTCTCGGTTCTTGTGCAGCAATCCAATAAAGTATCATATGATTTTTTTAATATTATTAATAAAGTAAAGGATATTACAAGGGAAGAGCTCGATAAGGAGCTGCTCGACATAATAGAAGAAAGCAGGGTGATACTGCAAAACAGCAATGAATTGAATCCTCCGGAGGGATTTGAGGTGCCGCATGGTTATCTTGAGCTGGTATTTGATACGAGGAGTAGGTCCTATGAGGATTTTAGGCCGTCTCTTTTTAATGCTCTTGATGATCTTGATATTGAAATATCGACCACTCAGATAACCAATACATTCCTTTATATGTTTATGAGCGATGAGGTGTATATATATTTTCAGGATAAATTGAAGGAATCCGGTGAAAATATAGGCATAGACAACCTTACTATAATTGATTCTATTGTTCTCCAGGATAGAAGCCTTACAGGCACCCAGAATGTACTTGGCTTCATATCCGATATAAAGACTGTTGCCAGGCTGCAGGAGAGAAGGGGAGTTGCAGTAATAGGGGACAGTATAAAATTTGATCCTACGGTACTAAATGATAATGGCGATTACTGGATAATTGGAAATGGCATGGAAATAAGCATAGCTGTTGAAATCGAGAATCAGGGAAATGTCGTGGAAAAGGATGTAAATGTAATTGTCATCTATAAAGCCGAAGACAATATACTTGATGAAAAAAGCTATATAATAGGGACAATAGACCCTTCAGAACAGAAAGTGGCCACAGTATCTGGATTTACCGCATATCCGGGCAGGAAATGCGAGATAGAAATCACAGCGGGCCCTGTACCGGATGAGGCTTTTATGGGAAATAATACCCTGAAAATAAAGTTCATGATGGATAACTAAAGTTTCTGTCCGAGCTTTTAGAGAACTTTTGAAAAACTGTACAAATATGGGCTTTTCCATATTTATATAATCAGTTATAATATTAAATCATTTTTACTTAATATATTATGGAAGATAATAAACAAAAAGTATATACATTGCTGGTACTCTCAGATGCCAGCTCAAGGATCAGGAAATTAAAAATATCTCATAATGTATTGAGATCCATATTTGTAGCAATCATAATAATCATTGCTTCAGGTGTAATACTGTTTTCGAATCTTGTATTAATACGGGAAAAGCTTGACGAGAAAGTAGCAGAAATAGAAAGGCTTGAATCCAGGATGCAATACAAGGAAGTGGAAATGGCCAATCTTGAGAAGAAAACCCGTGAAATAGAGACAAAGACGAAAATACTTGAAAATTATCTAAAAGACGTGGAAGAGCTGGACCGCATGGTGAGGAACATTACCGGCAAGGGCGGATATGTAGAAGAAGTCGCAGTCTATACAGATGATCTTTCAGCTGATGTGGTTCTTAAAGATGATCCCAATGAAATATATTATTATATAAATGATCAGGAACAGGAGCTGGATGACATCGATGCACTTCTGGACAAACTTCTTGAAGTCGCACCTGACCTATCCGAAGTCCTTTCACAGGACAAGCAGAATATGGAGGATCATGTATACCTTATGGAACATACACCGGATATGTGGCCCACATGGGGAACTATCACCAGTGTTTTCAATGAAAGAAGATATGGCTATTACCATAAAGGCCTTGATATAGCAAATAGTACCGGCACCCCCATAAGCTCGACAGCAGCAGGCGTAGTAATATATGAAGGCTGGCATGGCGGCTATGGCAGGAAGATCGTAATATATCATGGATTTGGATATTCAACAGTGTATGCGCATCTCAGCAAGATGTATGCGACAGTCGGCGATGAAGTCGAAAAGGGAGAAATAATAGGTACGATGGGCAGTACCGGAAGAAGTACAGGACCCCATCTACACTATGAAGTGCTGGTAGACGGCATACCAAATAACCCGCAGGACTTCCTTCCTTAAAGGTATGATATGCTTTAAAACATTGTTTTTTAAGTACAATATCTTACATTATTTTTTAATATCAATTGAATATTGAAAGCGATGAAGACAAAAATAGCATATCTCGGACCTCCCGGGACCTTTACAGAAGAAGCCCTGGACAAGTATATAAATATCGGAAAATTGGAAAAAAGTATTGAAAAGATACCATATTCCAATATGGGAGAAGTCATAAAAAGTGTTGATAGGGGAGAAACAGCAGAAGGTATCGTACCTATCGAAAATTCGCTGGAAGGTTCCGTTAATATTACTCTGGATTTTCTAACCTTTGAGAGTGAAGCTAAGATAATCAGGGAAATAACTATTCCTATAAA
>CBDUUS010000187.1:0-3516 GCA_965370465.1 uncultured bacterium
GGGACTTTCTAAAACTCACCCTAATCTAAAAACTCTTTCGAACTTAAATTTCAACCAAACTTCGGACGTTGCCTTCTGTTCTAAAGTAATTATTAATTTATCAAAAACAATGAAATATGTCAATAGGCAAATTAGAATTATTTTAAAATTTTATCAGGATTTTCTTAAACCACAGGCATTTATGGCTGTCAAAATATTGAAATATATTTAATAATATATCAGGCATTCAAATAACAATAGACTTATTTAAAAGTAATTGAAATAAATCAGTACAGTGATAGGATAATACTACTAAAAATTTCTGTTCAGGAAGAATACATTCTGCAGCTGTTCAGTTTTCTGGCAACCTAAACAATAGAAATAGGATAAGCCATATGAAAAATAAAAGAAAAATCACGGGCCAGGTATTGGTATTATTATTAGTACCTCTATTTATTATGGCGTCCTTTTCTGGATCCGGCACCCTACAGGCTGCTGATATGGACATGGTGTCAGGCGGAGCTCCTATGGATCTGGTCCTTGTAATAGATGAATCCGGAAGTATGAAAAAAAATGACCCCGGAAACCTGCGAGTGGAGGCAGCGAGGCTTTTTATCGAATTAAATCAAATACTAACAGAAGGAAACAGGGTTTCTATTGTAGGTTTTGGTGAAAAAACAAATATATATATCGAGCCTACAGAAATAGCTATGAACAAACAGGATATAATGGAGGCAGTCTCTAATATTAAAAGCAACCAGAGCCTTACTGATATGAAATCAGCACTAATGGAAGTAAAATCAATGCTGGATGAAAGGGTAAGGAAAAATCATGCAGTAGTTATCTTTTTAACCGATGGAGACCTCGGCATAGATGATATACCGGTACCGGATGAAATCCGTAATGGAAGCGGAGACCAGAAAGACAGGCCGGAGCCCCCTTCGAGGGAAATTGAAAAAACAGGGGATAAAGATGAAAGTGATAAAGATGGACAGATAGATGAAAATATTGGGTCAGATCCTGAAGACCGGTTAAATGAATATCTGGAGAAATATAAGTCAGAACTTTTTGAATTATGCTATGAGTATCAGAAGGACAATATACAGATATTTCCCATTGCTTTTACTGCTGAGGCTAATACGGATATATTGGAAGAGATCGCAGAGATAACTCTTTCCAGATTGTGGATATCACATAATGCATCAGATATAAGGGATATTTATCTTGATATATTCAAATTCATAACAAACACTTTCATTTCTGTATATCCGCAGGAAGGTATGGAAAAGATAATGGGGAGCATACCAATAGGAGATTATGCAGGGAAGCTTGTAGTTATCGCAATTGCAAATGAGAGCGTAAAAGAGCCTGACATTACACTATTGCCACCTTCTGAAAGCATAGAATATGAGATCACTGATATCATTGATTCATCATATACTATTAAAATAGTCAATGGTCCTGATAAGGGAGTATGGAAATATAGTGTAGACGGGGATATGATACTCGCTCTTGATCTTGCCAGAATATCGCTTATTGATCCATTAAAAGCTGTGTATTTTATAGATTCAAAGGTCCCGGTGATGATCCAGCTTTCCATACCTGAAAATGTTGAAGGGGTCATGGAGTATTCGGACTTTGAGATATACTGTGAAATAAAGGACCCTGGATCAGCCGCCACAGGCACCGTCCGGATGGCCGATGACGGAAACGGTATTGATGAGCAGCAAGGCGATGGCATATTCAGCTATTTATTTGAAGGCATTAGTGAGGCTGGAGATTATGAAATAGAATTTACAATAGACCATATTCCCACCGGTTCCGGCTCACTTAAGGAAAAAGTGTTCATGGTAACCGATTATCAGCCTGTAAAAAAGGAAATATACTTAAAGATAGAAAATAATATAATAACCGGATCACCGGTAAAGATTTATTCAAATCTTGAGGATTTTTCTTCTGGCATATTCAGCTATACCATTACTTTGCCAGATGGAGAGGTTTTAAGCGGAGAACTCTATGATAATGGAAGTAAAATAAATGGTGATGGTGAGGCCAGCGACGGAATATACAGCAATATACTGGAAGGATTTAAGGAGATAGGAGAATATGCAATAAAGCTAAGAGCCGACTATCAAAGTGTTGAAGGTTATGACCTGCACCGGACCAGGGAAGTAAAAATAGGGAAATATGTAGGAATCGAAATCCCTGGAGGGGTCCTTGAATTGGAGCCGGACTCAAAATCCCTTAAAACAATACTGAAGATGACTTCTATTTATGATGAGGATCTCTCAATCGGTATAAATAGCGAGAAGGTCGATAAAAATATTATTAAAAATGTAGAGTTTGATAATAATATTCTGGAGGCAGATTCCGGGATAGACATAGAGATGACTATCTATTTTACAGAGGGTATTCAGGAAGGTGAACATACAATAGATATCCCGGTGGTCCTCGGACAGGTCTTCACAAAAGATATTGAGGTAAAATTTTCTTATGAGACCTATGGGGCCATTCCGCTTGAATTTGATCTTAAGGTCCTGATTGGCCTCATAATGATATTTATAAGCCTTATTCCCCTTATATTCCTACTGTACACTGTTATTAATCTAAAGAAGCTTAATATAAAACTGACCCATCCAAGAATTATAATAGAGTTCAGCATTTTTATCCTTCTTTTTATAGCAGGGATAATAATTATTTTTATATAGATAAGTTGGCTCTGTAAAGCAGGAACCAAATCCTAATCGGAACGGGCGGTAATTTATTGCCGTGAGGATGTCATGCCAGTTTACACGGATTGCATTAAATATATTATAGCGGAACTTTGAAAGATATGATTTCTACAATAATTATTTTAAATAATCATGACAAAGCTATGCCTTTTTATATTTATTGTAAAATCGATATGATATAATTATCCCTGAGTTCTATAGTAGTTTGCCGGCATAATCCGGAAAGAGTAAAAAACATAGTTTGTGCACAGGTATTTAAAAAATATTATTAGAAGGAATATGAGCGAAGAAAAAAGATTCTATACGATTCCGGAAGCAACTGATATGCTCGGAATAAGTGAGAAAGAATTGATAAGGTTTATTGAGGAAAAGAAGGTGCCGGTTTTAAAAGTCGGAAGGGCGCTCAGGATCAGTGAAGAAAATATTGATAATTTTCTAAATAGCTCCGAAGACAATAAAAGTAATGGAAATAATGGATTTCTTGAGGATGGCCTGAAAGAAGTTTTTTCTGAAGATATTTCTGAAGATATTGATGGGGAAGCCGCAGGTGAACAGTATCAGACATTTGAAAATATTCAGGAACATGACCTGAAAAAAAAGCAGCTTCAGGGAGAATGTGAATTATTGATAGAAAAAAAACAAGAGCTTGAGGAAGATATAAATTATCTTCAGATAGAATATGATGAGTTTAGAAATAAGATGAAAAGACTGGTGATAGAGGAGTTAAAAGCATTTTTAAAGAAAATAGATAATGGAAAAATAGATCTGGAAGAAAGATCTTTCAAAGAATGAACAATATTGCCCG
>CBDUUS010000188.1:0-3430 GCA_965370465.1 uncultured bacterium
TGAAAAAAAGATTAAAAAGGCAATAAATAATATATTTATAAAAGAAAATAGGCTTAAGGACAATAAGTTTTCATCTCGTTTTGTGCCTTAAGCGAAGCGAAAGGAATGGTTATGATAATGAGGAAAAATAGATTTTATATTATTCTGGCAGTTCTTACTATAATATTTCTCTTTAGCTTTTCTGCGCTTTGCAATCAATGCAGCGCTCCTGCTGAAGATAAAATAGATGTCGGCGGCCAGGAAGAAACTGATGAAGCTTCGGACGATGCCGGAGATGAAAACGGGGAAGATGATCCTGATGATCAGGATGATGATGGAGATGACGGGGAAGCAGAAGCTCCCACCATCGATCTGGTAATATATGAAGGTCCTATTCTGTCTGCTGACGGAGTATGTTATTACAGGATAAGAGCTGATGTCACAGGGGAACCAAATCCGGATGTAGTTTTCTCAAGAGATGACAGCAATGGAGCATGGCTGCCAAAAAAGGTTCAGATCAATTTAAGCGACCCGGCAGACTCATATACCCTTACTGCTACAGCAACTAATTCTGAGGGCTCTGTCCCTGCCTCCATAACACTGACATGGGGATGCAATGGGGGATCTAATGGCCCTCCTGTAATAGCCTCAATAGTAGTGGACCAGGATTTTCACTATACAGACGAGACATACAGTGTCATTGTAAATGCATCTGATCCGGACGGAGATGCTTTTACTGTTACATGGAGTGTAAGCGGCGGAAGTATAAATAATGTCCATGCAAATCCCATGAACTGGACCACGCCATCAGCAGGCGGTGACTATGTTATAACGGTCGAGGTAGATGATGGAAATGGAGGAATAGCAACACTCCCAGAATCAGTAAATGTCCTTCCGGCCCTGCCTCCTCCTGTATTTAATACAAATGTCCCGCATGTCCCTGCTGAAGGGGGATATCTTGAAAAAGATGTGGCCACCAATATTTCTGGATGCCTCTATGCTGGTGATTCTGATAATAACAAAGCCTGCGTAGGATATATGAGCTATGATATAACCGATCTTGCAGGAGCTACGGTAACAGATGCTAAATTGATCTTTACTCTTAAGCAGGATTGGGGAGATCCTACATTCTACAATTACCTCTACATCGGCAGTTTATCCTGGGGGCCAAATCCCATATATCAGGGTCTTTTTTCTATTCCCAGCACAGGAATACAGGGATTCAGCAGTTCAGGAAGCGGCAGCTTTACATGTACAGATTCAAAGCTTAAGGAAGAGCTTCAGAAAGCTATAAATGACGGGAAGACAAGATTCCAGATAAGAGTATATTTTACAGGAGTTCAAACAGATAATAATGCTGACTGGGATGGATGGGATTATGACCAGAATGGCGCAGTGCTTAATGTGACCGGAAGTTATTAAAATCATTTGAAGTCATTTCAAAGTTTATAAACGGGATCCAATATATTTATTTGGGTCCTGTTTAATTAGTCCCATGTTTTCTATCTTAGAACCATTTTTATTCTAAAACAATTTAACACTAATCACTACCGGCAAATGATCTGAGGCCGTGCTGTATATATTATAACAATCAAATACTTCAAGATCGGGCGTTGCCCAGATATAGTCGATCCTCCTATAAGGTTCATAATGAACCCAGGTAAGTCCCGGTCCGCTGCCAGCAATTTTATGCACATCCTGCAGCCCTTCATCATACATCATCATTATTTCTGCTTTTTCTGGTACAGCATTAAAATCACCCATTATCAGGGTATTTTCCAGTCCGCCCCATTCATCAATAAGAGTTTCCACCTGTTTTTCCCTCACACTGCCCCCATCCTTTAAATGATGCAGATGCGTACACAATATATTGAGCTTCTTGTTTTCTCTTACTTCTACCTCCACCAGCAAATAGCTTCTTTGAAGGGCAACTCCTTCACTGGGAAGGAACCCGCTTTTTATAAGCTTCATGGGATATTTGCTTAAAACAGCATTACCCCATATTGAATCCGAAGCAGGCATAAATATATATTTCATATTCAGCCTTTCAGATAACCACTATAGACTGTCTACCGAACCATTGATCAGCCATCCCCTTGATACTTCCTGAAGAGATATGATTTCAGCATCACTGCTTTCTATTATCCTGGCAATACTCTCAAGGTCCTGGAAACCATCTATATTAAATCCCCCCTGATGTATATTATAATTTATGATTTTTACATAGGGTCTGTCTTTTATAATAGGCGCCGTATCCCTGCCGGGAATAAACATGAGCACCGGGATCACAAGCAATACTGCAATAGCAAAAACAGGCTTTAAAATAACTCCCGGACTGGCAGCACTATCATTATCTGCTCTGCGGCCCATTGCTGATACCAGACCGCATATACCCAATGCCGCAGCAATAAATATATTGATGGCCCAGTTTTCAAATGGGAGCACAAGATCATAACTTCCATAATATATAAAGGTACAGATAAAGAATACAAGACCTCCTGTTCCCACTGAAATAGTATTTCTCCACGGGGATTTTTTTATAATGCCATCTGAAGCCTTATATAAGATGACCGTTAAGATCCAAATTGCTGCCATCTGGCCGGCAATCATCTGAATAGCATATAAAATACCGGATGTATAGGGCCAGAAAGAAGCCAGTAATAAAATTGCAGCTATCGCTGTGATGGCAGTTCTTGCTTTTGTTATTTTAAACAATCCGGCAAGGGCCAGTGCAGCTATATTTACAATAAGCATTATCAGTAGACATAGATTCAGCATATATCCTGAACTGGCTACAAATGCTCCAGGGTTCTGAAGTTTAAGCATTTGAAGCAGGATCCAGGGAAGTATTAATAAAGCAGTGTAATATACTTTTTTAGAACCATCATATAGCTTAAAATCATCACTGTTTCTAATTAACTTATACACTGATCCAATAAGTACAGCGGAGAAGAAAAGTACTTCCAAAATTATATCTACACCGGGCCTCCATACCATATCCCATGTTCCAAAAAGCCCATTAAGAGCAGTATCCAGACTTATGCCGATAATAATACCGGGCAGCATGTTTTTAAATAGATCCAGCTTCCCTGACTGTAGTAAGGATATGAAGAAAATAATACTGGCAACCCATAAAATAGTACCCACAGCCGCAGCTGCCATATTGAAAGGCGCCCATGAGACAATCTGCAGGATCAATCTTACAATACTGATTCCAGCAGTTATTACCCATAAAATAGATTTAAACTTCAAAAACTTAAATAAAAAACCGGTAAGGAAAACCAGCAGGAATGTAATTGCTGCATATATACCAACATCTGTAAGGCCGATATTTGGTCTTTCACGATAATAATTTGTCAGCAATGAAAGAAAGCTTCTCATTATTTGAAACCCGAAAAAAGCGGTTATTGCTATTATTACTGTATAAATCCAATACGTCCCATTACTGGAT
>CBDUUS010000189.1:0-3429 GCA_965370465.1 uncultured bacterium
GAAGCTTTTGGCGGACTCGGATATAATATATTTAATCCGGCACTTGCAGGCAGGGCATTTTTATCAGTATGTTTTCCAAAGGAGATGACTACATGGGTGCTGCCCACATATTTCAATACTGATGCAGTGACCGGAGCATCGCCGCTGGGCGAGAGTTTTACCTATCAGTTTGATAAAATCGATATGTATAAAAACCTTCTTTTCGGCAATACTGCAGGCTCGCTGGGAGAGACTTCGGCCCTGCTTATTATAATAGGCGGAATAATACTTCTGGCTTTCAGGATAATCGACTGGAGGATCCCTGTCTTCTATCTTGGAACGGTAGCTCTTGGTTCATTTTTACTGGGTGAAGACATAATTTTCCAACTTCTTGCCGGCGGCCTTATGATAGGGGCGTTCTTTATGGCTACAGACTATGCCACTTCACCAGTAATAGGTAATGGAAGAATAATATTCGGAGTAGGAGTCGGCATACTGACAATACTATTCAGGAATTTTGGGCCCATGCCCGAAGGAGTATGCTTCTCCATACTTATAATGAATGCCTTTACGCCTCTTATTGATAAATATATAAAACCCAGACCATTCGGATATCAGGGGAAAAAGAAAAATGTTTGAAAGATTAAAATCAAAGGGATCATATCCAATAGTTTTTCTGACAATTATTGTGCTGGTATCTGTCAGCCTGCTTCTGTATATAAATACATTTACTTCTGAAATAGTAGAGGCT
This sequence comes from uncultured bacterium, assembly GCA_965370465.1. Lineage (GTDB taxonomy): Bacteria > Actinomycetota > Humimicrobiia > Humimicrobiales > Humimicrobiaceae > M55B120. The sequence goes on from CBDUUS010000189.1 coordinate 731, forward strand.
CAGAACCAGGCAAAGATAAAAGCTGCTCTGGAACAGATATTCCCGGAACTTACTAGATTTGAAGAAGACGGGGATATTTATATTATATATGAAAATACTGATATAACAGGTTATACTTTTATTGCTTCCGGAAGTGGATACAGTGGAAAGATCAATATTCTTGTAGGTATAGATAAGGACCATACAATAAGGGATGTGGCAATACTTTCGCATACTGAGACACCCGGTCTCGGCAGCAGAATAACTGAAGAGGTATTTGCCGGGCAGTTCACAGGTTTGGAGACCGGTGATATAGCGCTTTCCAAAGATGGCGGCAAGATCGATGCTATTACTGGTGCTACTATAAGTTCAAGAGCAGTTACGGAGGCTATACAGGAAAAGATGATTGAAATAATTGAAAGGCTTTCAAATTAAAACAAACTATATTTAAACTGATATGGAAGAAAAAGAAAACAAAAAAGAATATGATGCCAGGCAGGGTGCAGGATCTGTTTTCTGGAAAGAATTTATCAAAGGGCTCGTTATTTCCAATCCTGTATTTATACTGACTCTCGGTCTTTGTCCTGTCCTTGCGGTTACAAATTCTATTGACAATGCGCTTGGCATGGGAGCAGGGGTCATTTTTGTGCTCCTCTGTTCCAATATATTAATATCTGCGATCAGAAGGACTATTCCAGCACTGGTAAGGATACCTGTGTTTATTGTAATAATAGCGACCTTTGTGACCATACTTAGCCTGGTATTTGAGGCATATATACCCCCGCTGCATGAATCTCTTGGGATCTACCTTTCACTTATTGTAGTAAACTGCATAATACTTGGAAGGGCAGAAGTATTTGCATCAAAGAACTCCGTACTGTTCTCAATAGCCGATGCGCTGGGCATAGGGCTTGGTTTTACTATCGCCCTTATAATAATCTCCCTTATAAGGGAGATGCTTGGTACAGGCGGACTTGCAATATTTGGTTTTAATTTATTTAATATCCCGGTACTTTCAGAGCATCCAATGACATTCTTCATATCTCCGCCGGGAGCATTTCTGGTCATAGGGCTGCTGATGGCTCTTTTTAGATGGATAGGGGTGATAAAAGGTGAATAATCTTTTCACTATATTTATAGTAATGGCAATAGTAGATAATATGGTCCTTTCTAAATTCCTGGGACTCTGTCCATTCTTCGGGGTATCAAAGAAGCTCTCAAATGCTGTAAGCATGGGAATGGCAGTGACCCTTGTGATGTTTATCTCTTCAATAGTGACTTCAGTGATCTATAATTATTTGCTTGTGCCGTTTAATGTGGAATTTATGCAGATAGTTCTGTATATACTGGTCATAGCATCGCTTGTGCAGATCGTAGAGCTCGCAATAAAAAGGACCAATATGGCCCTTTATAATTCGCTCGGGATATTTCTTCCCCTTATAACCACCAATTGTGCAGTGCTGGGCATCACACTCATCAATTCAGCCGAGAACTATACTCTGCTTGAAAGTATTATAAGCGCTCTTGGCGGCGGAGTAGGATTTACACTGGTCCTTATAATAATGTCTGGCATAAGGGAAAAGCTTGACCTTGCCGAAACACCGGTATCGATGAAAGGGCTTCCCATAGCTTTTATAACAGCGGCGCTTCTTGCACTGGCTTTTATGGGTTTTAATGGAATGATGTAACTATTTATACAGGTATTAAATTATTATGAATATATATGCAATAGCAGGGATCTTAAGCGCGATAGGCATAGTATGCGGTATTCTTATCATTGTGGCCAACAGGGTCCTTCCCAAAGAACCGGAAAGCCTGAGAAAGGCCGAAGAAGTGTCAAAGTATCTCCCTGGGATTAACTGCGGAGCCTGCGGTTATCCTGGCTGTTTTGCCTATGCTCAGGCGCTTTCAGAAGATAAAGATGTCTTCTTTAAGAGCACATGCGCAACTGTGCTTCAGGAGCCGGAGATGCTTAAGGGCCTTGAAAGGCTTCTTGGCATAGAAATAGATACTTCAAAGATGGATAAGAAGGCAGTCGTTAGATGCTTTGGAAATTCCAGGTGGATGGGTGAATATGCCGGTGTTAAATCATGCAAAGCGGCAGATAAAGTCTCTGGAGGGCCCAGGGAATGCCCGTTTGGATGCCTCGGGTTTGGAGATTGCGTGGCAGTCTGTCCCAATGATGCCATCTGTATTGACGAGAAGCAGGGCGTTGCAGTAGTCGATCCTGATAAATGCACGGGCTGCGGGCTCTGTGTGAAGGAATGTCCAAGAAATATAATCGAACTGGTACAGTCATATGCCAATATTGTTTTCCTTTGTAATTATCAATCGCTTAGAAATGTACCCGGCTGGAAGAAATGCGACCTGGGATGCCTGCATTGTAAGAAATGCTTTAAGATCTGTGAAAATGACGCTATCATCTGGAATGATGAGAGAGGTATCCCCGAGTTTGATTTCTCAAAATGCACACTCTGCGGCAAATGTATAGAAATATGCCCCCATAACTGTCTTGTGGAGCTATCCGATATAGTGCTTAAGGAAAAGTTGGGACTGATGCCGGAGAAGAAAAGCAGATAGCATATGATCTCAATAATTGGAGGGTTTTTTAAATGGTGAATCCGAAGATAAGTGTGCACTTTTAAAATGTAGATGACACTCTATAATAAAATAATTTTATTATGTCGATGTCGGTGTTATAATTATGACTTATCTTATGT
>CBDUUS010000190.1:0-3426 GCA_965370465.1 uncultured bacterium
CCTGATATTGAAGACTGGTATATAATCTCACTAATACAGCAAAAAGTTGAAGGTGTGATAATATGCTATGGCCTTACAAACAGAGAGTGCTATAAAAAGTTATATAAACACGACGTACCATTTGTCGATATAGATGACGAAACTGATGAAGATGAGGGAGGAGCATCAAGCATACTGGTAAATAATATTAAGGGCAGTTATCTTGCAGTACAGCATTTTGTCTCACTGGGCATAAAGGATATAGCCTATTGCAGCGAGCCTCTTTATAATGATACGCTAAGAGACAGATATGAAGGTTTTCTTAAAGCCATGAAGGAATTCGGATTGACAGTGAATAGAGATATGGTCTATATAGCAAATAAAGATAATGAATACGAAAAGATCAATCTCGGATATAGAGCCACAAAGGAAATATTATCTAAATCAAAGCCCAGAGGTATTTTTGCTGCAGCTGACCAGATAGCTTTCGGTGTAATAAAAAGGTTAAGAGAACTAAAAATAAAAATACCTGAGGACATAGCAGTTATAGGATATGATAATGTGCCATTTTCCAGTGTGATATCACCCAGTCTTACGACACTGAACCAGCCGATAAAAACAATGAGTGTGCTGGGTGCCGATACGCTTTTTAAAATCATAAAAAAAGATGAGAATATAAAAAATAGAATAATACTTGAACCAGGTATAGTAATAAGAGAATCAGCGCCATATGCTTAAAGGGAAAAGTGATTTGTCATGACCAGTAATGAAAATGTGTAATTTTTTAAGAATTAAGGATTTTATGATAATATGAAATTGGATGAGATTTAGTTTTATATTATTTTAATGAAGTGCAAAAAGATAGAAAAGTTAATTTATGGGAGGTAACTATAAATGCCCCAAAATTTGATTCTTGAAATGAAGAATATATATAAATCTTTTCCGGGCGTTAAAGTCTTTGAGGGCTTTGACTTCGACCTCAAAAAGGGAGAGATACACTGTATAAGCGGTGAGAATGGTGCTGGAAAGTCAACACTAATAAAAATACTTTCGGGTGTCTATACTCCGGATCAGGGTGAGATATATCTTGATGGGAATATAATAAGTATCCCCAATCCCAGAACAGCAATGCAGATCGGCATCCAGACGATATATCAGGAGCATACCCTGTTTCCTCTCCTCAATGTAGTAGAAAATTTGTTTACAGGAAATGAAATAGAAAGGGGGATTGTTTTAAACAGTACTCAGATGGTTGCTAAAACCAGGGAGATACTTAAATATCTTCATTCGGATATTTCCCCATTTGATATTGTAGGACAGCTTGGCAGCGGCGGACAAAAAATCGTAGAGATAGCCAGGGGACTCATACAGGAATCAAGGATTATAATACTTGACGAACCTACAAGCTCATTTAGCCAGACAGAGATAAGCCATTTGCTCGATATTTTAAAAAAGCTTTCAGAAAACGGCATAAGTATCATATACATCTCTCACCATCTTGAAGAGGTATTTATGATCGCAGACAGGGCAACAGTCATCCGCGATGGCCAGAAGATAAATACATATGAGGCCAAAGACCTGACAGAGCAAAAGCTGATAAATGATATGGTTGGCCGTGATGTTTCCTTATTCTACCAGCGTCCCAAAGTGCCCATTGGTGAAATTGTTTTTACGACAAAGAACCTGGAGGGACCGGGTGTCAAAGGTGCATCCTTTACAGTTCATGAAGGTGAACTTATTGGAATCGCAGGGATGGTTGGTTCCGGGAGAACAGAGCTTGCCAATATATTATTCGGCGTGACGAAAGCTACAGCAGGCGAGATATATATAAATGGAAAAAGGATAAATATCAAAACTCCTCTTTCGGCTATTTCAAATGACATGTGTTATATTACTGAAAACCGCCAGGAAACAGGCTTGTTCCTGGGTCATACACTTGACAAGAATATTCCTATAGCAAGCTATACCCAGACAAAAACCCCATTTGCCCTTCCGACAGAAGATGCAAAGATCACAAGAAAATATATTGATCTATTAAAAATAACAACACCCGGCATATCACAAAAGGTGATGTTTCTTTCAGGGGGTAATCAGCAGAAGGTGGTCCTTGGTAAATGGTTTGCGACTGATGCGGATATATTTATTTTTGATGAGCCTACCCGGGGCATAGATGTAGGAGCGAAAGAAGAAATATATAGGATAATGATTGAACTGCTTCAGAATAAAAAGGCAATAATCATGATCTCATCTGATATGCCTGAGCTTATAGCCATGAGTGATAGAATTATGGTCATGAAGAATGGAAATATGGTAAAAGAAATGTCAAAAGATATGATCAATGAAGAGAATATACTAAAATATTCAATTGGAGGTAGCATGAGATGAGATCTAATAAACTGTCAAAAAGATTTTTAAAAAACGAAAATCTCCCTATTTTTATAGTACTGTTGGTTATCATACTGGCTGTTATACTTGTAGAATTTTTCGTTGTCAGGGAAATGGATATTAGCAGGGTAGCATTTGTTAAACCGATGAATGTCTCAAATGTACTTCTGCAAATATCTATAACAGGTATTCTTGCACTCAGCATGACACTTATCATGATATCAGGAGGTATTGACCTTTCTATAGGACAAATGATGTGTTTTATCGGTACGGGCATGGCTTTTCTTATCAGGATCTATGATTGGAATGTATGGGGAGTTGCAGCAACAGGGCTTGTAGTGGCAATAATATTCCAGCTCATAATGGGTCTTATAATATCCCGGACGAAACTTGAATCATTTATTGTTTCACTGGGATTTTTAAGTATATACAAAGGCTTTACTTATCTTATAACAAACGGAAGAGAGATAAGCATAGCTGGTAAATTTACTATGATCGGCAGGACTTATCTCAGATTTACAGATAATTTTAGAATCGCAACTCCAGTATTAATATTTTTAGCCCTTACGGTGAGCGTATGGTTTTTATTAAGATATACCAAGTTTGGGAGAAGAGTCTATGCGGTAGGCGGCAATGAAAATGCAGCCTATCTTGCCGGTATCAATGTGAAAAATTTTAAATTGCTTTTATATGGTATTAATGGTGCATTTATAGCAATTGCGACAATGGCACAATTATCCAGACTTGGTACAGGCAATCCATTGATGGGTGAAGGCAAGGAGATAGAAGTAATTGCAGCAGTTGTTGTGGGCGGTACGGCATTGATCGGCGGCAAAGGTAATGCCTGGGGCGCCTTTATGGGTGTGCTGGTACTGGGAATCATATCTAATGCTCTAAATATCCTGGGCGTGAATCCTCACTGGCAGTATGTCATGAGAGGTGCCCTGATCGTATTTGCAGTATCTCTTACTTATGTAAGCAGTATGAAATCAGAGAGCATCGGTACAAATATTGAGCAAGTTGCGGAGATAAAACAAAAGAAATAAAGTAATGGATTGTTTA
>CBDUUS010000191.1:0-3426 GCA_965370465.1 uncultured bacterium
GGGGCTATTTTGAAGGGATAACCATTATTGTAATAATCGATAATCTAAAACCTGCTATAGATAAAAGTGACCGCTACAGTCCAAAGATCAACCGGCAGTTTCTACAATATGCTCAAGCACGGGGCTTTATCGTAGATCCCGCAAATAGCGGACATCCGAAGGGGAAAGACTATGCTTCATACTGCACTTCTCCCTTACGGTTGAATTTTTGCTAAATGTTTATTCATATTCTGTGGCTCATATAGGTATTCATCTCTATCTGTAATCCTGTAAAAGGTAATTTTCCCTTCATTTCTCATCTGCATAATTTGTGCTTGAGAAAGATTTGTCGCAAGCATTTTTTCTACTAAGCTAAGGTATCCCTTTTTTCTAAGACGTTTGTGCAGGCTCTTTATGCCGTATGTTCTGATTATACGACTTATGGTTCTTAAGTTTCACATATTGCCATTCCATGCCCGGGAACCTTTTTCATTTACTATATCTGCAATCTCAGATGGAATATAATTCTCTGTCAGTTCATCTACCTGCCTGATTATATCTTTTCTTGTTTTTCTAACTTCACAAATGGGAAGTTTCTTTTCAATAAAAAGAGTTCTTGATGTGCCTGCCTTAAATCTTATGTCTGCAATAACCTTTTTATCACTATTTTTTATTGTTACATCTTCTATCAATAAACGAAGCATCCGCTTTTTGTCCTTAAAGGAAACATTTGCACTGTTCCAGATCCTGGCAAAATCATTTGTTATCTTAATAATATCTGACTTTTCAGTTTTAGTGACTTGCCTTAGATCATCTTTCTTCTTTTTTTCATATTCCTGCCTGGCTGTTTCAAGTTCACGGATCTTCCGGTTCCATTCTGCTTCAAGCTCTGTTGCCACCAGGCGGTTTTGAGGATCTACCAGCATATATCTTTTTTTTGCAGTCTCCATATCATATTTTGCCCTTTCTAACTGCTGTATGTAAAACTTGTCAGCGTCAAGCTTTCTTGACTTTAGCTCATCTTGTACTTTTATTGCTGCTTTTATGGCAAGCGGGTTTAGCATTTCAAGCAGCAGTTTTGAGATCTCTTCATCCACTTTTTCTCCCATTACTGTCTGGCATACCTCGTTTCCATTTTCAATATAATCCTTAATGCACATATATATGGGAACAAGCTTGGAGCAGTTCTTCTGGTATCTAATAGACATCCTTTTGCCGCATTTTCCGCAGATGACTATTCCCTGCAGAAGGGCAGGCCCTTCACGTGGAGGACTTTTTCTCCTGTCCTCCCCGTATGAGCAGCAGTTTTCTTTTAACCTTTTTAGGTTCTCTTCAAACTGGTCCCTTGTTATATAGCCCGGATGGGCATCCGGCATATAAGCATGCCAGCTCTCTATGGGCATATTAACCGACTTTTTACCATTTACCGTTTTTTTTATCTGCTGCCGACCATAGTAATATATGCCCGCATATATGGGGTTATGAAGAAGTCTTAAGGTCCTGCTGAGTGCAAGCGGGTTCCATGCAAGCTCTCCTTTCCTGGATCCGCCGAGAAACCGTCTGGGTATTTTGAGGTTTAGGTGCCTAAACTCCCTTACGGTAGCACACGCAGAGCCGGTTCTTTTGAAAGTTTTAAAAAATAAATTTATAGCATTCTGTATGGCAAGATCCGGATCCATTACTATCTTATCGTCCCCATTGTATACATATCCTGCAGGAAGAGCTTTTTTTAACTCCCCGCGCCTTGCCTTGGAAATCATACCTCCTCTCATCCTTGACTGCAGGAAGTGAATTTCTGCCTCACTCATAGTACCTTTTAATCCCAAAAGAAGTCTGTCGTTAAAATCATTGGTGTCATAAATTCCATCCTCATCCATGATCAGAGTATCTGTTATTGCGCATATTTCAAGAAGCCTTAACCAGTCCGAAGAGTTGCGGCAAAGCCTTGAGACCTCAATACTTATTACAATGCCGGCCAGTCCCATGCCCACTTCAGCTACAAGCTTTTTAAAACCTTCGCGGCATTCGGAAGATGTGCCTGACTGGCCCAGGTCGCTGTCAATTATAACAATTGAGGTGTCAGGCCAACCTAATACCACTGCTTTTTGTTTTAAAGCATACTGGCGCTTTGTACTTTCCGTGTTCTCATATACCTGGCGCAGTGTTGACTGCCTTATATAGAGGTATGCCCTGCGCTCCAGATGTGTTAACTTTAGTTTCCCACTACCGGACTGATACATAGCCACCTCTTTCTTCTAAGATCATATTTGCCAAAATCATTGTCATCTCACTTTCAAGCCCATCGGGCAAGCATCCTTGTTTTTCTACCTTTATCTCTGGTTCTTTAAAAGGTTTATGATAATCCCTGTCCTCTGCCTTCGCATGCATCCATTGTAGAAATCCTTTTTTTAAAAAAAGATCAAGTCCGGGGGACCGGCTGAAACTGCAGATCCCGCCGGTAACATATGAGCGCATATACTCATAATCTTTACAAATACTGTCGGAATCAGATATTGCCTCTTTAGATATTTCATTGTTTTTTTTTACTTCTATCAATTGCCCTTTCTATGCTTCTTTTATGGACCGTAAGGTTAAAACGGTCCTTTATCTCCTGTCTTATCCCGGATGATTTTATATCCGGTTTCCGCTCCAGGAGCTCCCTTACAAACTCCATAACCTCTCCAGATAGTTTATGGGCCCGGCGTGGTCCTTTTTTTTGAGGAATAAGTCCCGCCAGCCCTAATTCTTTAAATGCCTTGCCAGTCTTGTAAAAGGTTATCCTGGAAAAACCAAAGGTTTCGGATGCTTTTAAAACACCGGCTCCATCCTTTTGAGCAGACCTCAGCATTTCATATTTGACCTGCACAATATCGTTTGGGTCAAAGAATGCCATGTTTTTAAATTTAGGATCCACTACTCTGGCCGCATTTTTATTCAGCGTATTGTTTTGGTCCAGAGCTCGCCTTTTGGCTGTATTTCCTTTTCTAATCTCCATATAATCACCTCCTAAATGATGTTAAGTATATTATGCCACATAAATATTATTTGTCAAGTAGCAAATTTTATCATTAACTATCAATATTCCCTGTATTTAAGCCTATTCTAAGGCTAACTGTTCTACAATATTGTTATTATATCCATATCCATAGTGACATAATACAATTAACCATAAGGCATAATCTAATTAACCCCTGTTATTTATGTTTTTTTAAGGTATTTAAGTATCTTAGCCAGCTCTACTAGATCAGCATACCTGAAATGGCTCCTTCCTGCTGACTGGTCAACAAACATATCGGGCTCTGCTACATCCGTCCATGATGTCAGTACTGTGGCTGCATCACCGTTTTTATCAAAATATACTACCCTGTCTTGCCCCCAGGTTTGTCTTCTGTCTACAAATTCATACTCATTATTGTGCTGGGGAATAAACGGATGGATGATCTTAAA
>CBDUUS010000192.1:0-3411 GCA_965370465.1 uncultured bacterium
CCATAACCGCCGGAATATCCTGCCTGGATCACCTGTCCTCCATCACCGGCCTTTATCAGCGTCCCGTGCGAGGCAGCCAGGTCCACTCCAGTATGGAACCTCCTGACGCCGAATATTGGGTGTATGCGCCAGCCGAAGCCCGATCTGATGCTGCCCGCTACGGGCCACATGAATTTCCCTGAGGGAGCTGTCCCATATTTATAGCTTACAAGTATCCTTGTAACTTCAGCTTCCTCTATCTCCAGTTCTTTTTCCATTGCAATAAGGGCATTTTTATTGGCCCTTGTCTGGTAGAGAAGGTCCGCCTTTTCTTCATATAATTCTTCAACTTCTGCATTTTTAACTTCAGCCTGACAGACAAGCCGTTCAATTTTTTCCCTGTGTTCTTTCTGCATCTCGCGCAGGTCTATTATGGATTTCTTTATACCTATCGTGGCATTTCTTTTCTCCTTGATCTCCTGCACATTTTCAGTATCCTGCCGGGCAAAAAGGTTCATGATCTTCATCCTGGAGACAAATTCAATAAAATCTCCCGCTTTCAGAAGTACTTCCAGCACATTGCTTCCGCCATTTTTATATATCTGGGCTATTCTATTATTGAGTATTTCTATTCTGGATGCCAGCTCGTCTTCTATCTGATTGAGTTCTTCTTCCTTAAGGACAAGCTCTATAGTAGTCTTATCTATTACTGATTTGGCATCAGCAAACTCGCTGTTGAGTCCGTCAAGCTCGGAGAGAGTTCCACGGAGCTGCTCTTCGACTTTAGTGACTTCCCCCAAATACATATTTTCAGTCTTTTTGACTTCTTCTATTTTTTTCTGGGTCTCTTCCCTTTCTTCCTTTATATTCTCAAGTTCATCTTCAAGCGACTGGCCATGAAATACTTCTGGTGCGGAAAATACCCCAAATCCTGAGAGGATTATTGAAAGGCTTACAAATATTGCTATAAATTTTACAAATCTAACTCTCATCTTTGTATGGATCATTTCTATGTCTTTACATATCTTCTGAGCGCTATGGCGCTGCTTATGATTCCCAGCAAACCTCCAATAACTATTATTCCTATATATACATATATTATAATATGTGCGCTTCCAAGTATGGCAAGCTCCTTTATTCTCATAGTCTCAACTATGATCTTTTCCCCTCTTATAAGGAGAAAATTTCCCAGAAGATATAAAAGAACGGTTGACATTATGCTGCCAATAAAACCTTCAAAAAATCCTTCAAACAAAAAGGGAATCCGGACAAACCAGTTAGTGGCTCCAACAAGCTTCATCACTTCGATCTCTTTTCTCCTGGCATAAATGGATAATCTGATAGTATTGAATATGAGCACTACTGTGGCAAGGAGCAATACTATTATGATCAGGATGGCAATGGTCCCGATTACTGCAGTAATCGAAAAGAGCTTCTTTACATATGTCTGTCCATAAACGACATCATCTATCCCTTCAATGAAGTTTCCATCCTTATCTATAAAACGAAGGGCCACGAGCTCTACTTTTTCCGGATCATTTAATGTTATTTCAAATGAAGCAGGAAGCGGATTCCCCTGGATCTCCTTCAATATATCGCTTCCCTCGTTCTGTTCCTTAAAACGCTCCAGCGCCTGCTCCTTGGAAACATATACTATATTTTCTGTCTCCTCCCAGCTTGAGATCTCATCCTCTATATACTCATTGAGTTCCGGAGAAATATTGTCCTGAAGGTAAACTGCAAGTTCGACTTGCCCTCTTATGGAATTCATTATGCTCTGTATATCAAAGACAAGAACAGCGAAAAATCCTACTATAAACAAAGTGATGGCTACAGTGGTTATCGCTGTAAATCCCATCAGGAAATTTCTCCTGAAGCTTATGAAAGTCTCGCTAAAGAAATATCTGGGTCTTACCATATCAGTCCCCGTAAACCCCTCTCTTCTGGTCCCTTATTATTTCTCCTTCTTCAAGCTCTACCACCCTTCTTCTCATAGAGTTTACTATGCTCCGGTCATGAGTCGCCATCACAACCGTGGTGCCTATGAGATTTATCCTGGAAAGTATCTTCATTATGCCGTCTGAAGTAGCGGGGTCAAGATTACCAGTGGGCTCATCTGCAAGAAGTATCGGAGGTCGGTTTACAAATGCCCGGGCAATGGATATTCTCTGCTGTTCTCCTCCTGATAATTGATGGGGATAAGAATTATCCTTACCATGGAGCCCGACAAGCTTTAATATCTGCGGCACCTGGACCTTTATCTCATATCCCGGCTTGCCTATGACTTCAAGAGCAAAGGCCACATTCTCGAAAGCAGTCTTATTGGGAAGAAGTTTGTAGTCCTGAAAAACACATCCTATATTGCGCCTCAGCTGCGGTATTCTGCTGTTTTTTAGATTGCATACATTTCTGCCGGCAATAAAAACACTTCCGCTTGTCTCAGAGATCTCTTTGATCAGGATCTTTATAAATGTCGACTTGCCTGAACCGCTCGGTCCCACAAGAAAAAGGAATTCACCCTTTTCAATACTCAGGTTTATATTTTTAAGCGCAACTGTACCATTTTCATATATCTTATTTACTCTTTTAAATTCAATCATTTTCATAAGTTCTAATAATTAGTTTAAACTCCCATATTTGATTATGTAGAGTTTACTCTCTGGCTAATTTTTTTTCAAGAAATCCTCTTATTAATGGATCAATATTTCCGTCAAGCACAGATTGGACATCTCCTATCTCGACCAGACTCCTGTGATCCTTTACAAGCTGATAGGGCATCATCACATAACTTCTTATCTGATTGCCCCATCCTATCTCTTTTTTCTCTCCTCTCAGCTTATCGATTTCCTCCTGTTTTTTCTCTTCTTCCAGTTTCAGGAGTCTTGACCTGAGCAGCTGCATAGCCGTCTGCCGGTTCAGAAGCTGGGATCTTTCATCCTGGCACTGCACTATGGTCCTGGTCGGAATATGTGTTATCCTTACAGCTGAGTCAGTGACATTTACATGCTGCCCGCCTGCGCCGCTCGCCCTGAAGGTCTCGATCCTTAAGTCCTCCTTATTGATCTTAATATCAATATCGTCTTCTACAAGCGGTATTATATCTACAGAAGCAAATGAAGTATGCCTCCTTTTAGACGAGTCGAAAGGTGATATCCTTACAAGGCGGTGTATGCCTTTTTCGCTTTTTAAAAGTCCAAATACATTCTTTCCCGATACTGTAAAAGTTATGCTCTTTATACCGGCTTCATCTCCCGGCTGTCTGTCGGTTATCCTATAGGAAAAGCCTCTCTTCTCCATCCACCTGCTGTACATCCTAAAAAGCATCTCCGCCCAATCAGCAGACTCTGTTCCTCCTGCACCGGGATGTATAGTCATAGCTGCCGGGTAGCTGTCATATTTGTCACCCAGCATAGCTTTTTCTTCTAGCCCGGC
>CBDUUS010000193.1:0-3404 GCA_965370465.1 uncultured bacterium
CTCTACTACGGGTTTAAATTCAGGTTTTGTAATAATTACAGGGCCAATGAAAAAGATTACGCTTCATACTGCACTTCTCCCTTACGATTGGTTTTTTGCTAAATATTTGTTCATATCCTGGGGTTCATAAAGATATTCATTTCTTTCTGCAGCCCTGTAAAAAACAATTTTTCCTTCAGTTCTCATCTGCATAATTTCTTCTCTGGTAGAATTTAGTTCAACTATTTTTTCTCTTAAAGTAAGATAACCTTTTTCTCTGAGCCGCACATAGCGGCTCTTAAGGCCATAGGTCTTAATGACATATCTTACAGACTTTATGCTAAACATGCTCCCGTCCCACAAGCGGCAGCCTTGCCTGTTTAACATATCTGCAATCTCTGATAGTATATGATTTTCTGTCAACTCGTCTACTTTGTCTATTATCTCTTTTTTTACTTTTCTAATTTCGCACATAGGAAGTTTTCTGTCAATTACCAGGGTCTTTGATGTAGCGGCCCTAAACCTTATGTTGGCGATAACCTTTTTATCATTATTTTTTACTGTCACATCCTCGATCAAAAGACGTATCATCCTCTTTTTTTCCTTGAAGCTGACATTGGGGCTGTTCCATATTTTAGGAAAATCGGATGCGACTTTAGTGATATCTTCCCTGGCGGCTTGCCCCACCTCTTCTAAATCCTTTTCCTTCTTTTTTGTAAGCTTTTGCCGCATCTTATCCAGATGCCTTAATTTCTGGTTCCAGGATGCCTCAAGCTCTGTGGCTACAAGTCGGTTTCCGGGATCAACGGACATATATCTTTTTTTGGCAAGCTCAGCCTCGTATTGTGCTCTCTCTACCTGCTGATCATAAAACTTACAAGCCTCAAGTTTCCTTGCACCCAGTTCATTTTGTACTTTTATTGCCGCTTTTATTGCCAGAGGGTTTATCATCTCAATAAGTAGTTTTGAAATCTCTTCGTCTACTTTTTCCCCCATTACTGTCTGGCACACCTTTGCCCCATGTTCAATACGGTCCTTCTGGCAGACATAGGCAGGAACCAGTTTGCTACTGTTCTGATAGTATCTAACTGTCATCCTTTTCCCGCATACCCCGCATATAATTATCCCCTGAAGAAGAGCAGGTCCCTCGCGCGGAGGGCTTTTTCTCCTGTCCTTGCCATGCGCATAAGCATTATCGGCCAGCTTTTTTATGTTCTCCTCAAACTGGTCTTCTGTTATGTATGCCGGATGGGCGTTTGGCATATAGGCGTGCCATTCTCCTGGCGGCATTTTAACTAAACTTTTACCACTGACCGTTTTTTTTATCTGCTGGCGCCCATAACAGTATATGCCTGCATATAGGGGATTGTGAATAATCCCGCACGCCCTGTTGTGGGTAAGCGGGTTCCAGGCAAGCTCTCCTTTTCTTATGCCTCCGTGAAACCGGATAGGTATCTTAAGTTCCTTTTTGTTAAATTCTTTTACTGCAGCACATGCAGAGCCGGTCCGCTTAAATGTTAGAAAAAATATATTTAGGGCATTCTGTACGGAGGTGTCCGGATCCATTACTATTTTATCATCCCCGTTATATACATATCCCACCGGAAGCGGCCTCTTTAGCTCTCCCCGCCTGGCTTTGCTTATCATACCTCCCCGCATCCTTGAGTAGAGAAAATGCATCTCTGCCTCGCTCATGGTGCCTTTGAGGCCCAATAGAAGCCTGTCGTTAAAATCATTTACGTCATAGATCCCGTCCTCATCCATGATAAGTGTATCGGTTATGGCAGATATCTCAAGAAGTCTTGCCCAGTCTGAGCTATTTCTGCATAATCTTGAAACCTCCAGGCTTGCTACCAGGCCGGCGTGTCCCATACTCACTTCAGATACGAGCTTTTTAAAACCCTGGCGGTTATCGGTAGATGTGCCTGATCTGCCCAGATCGCTGTCGATTGTAATAATCAGATCACCGGACCATCCAAGAGCCAGTATTTTCTGCTTTAACCCATACTGGCGCCTGGTACTTTCAGTGTTTTCATATACCTGGCGCAGTGTTGACTGTCTGATATAGAGATATGCGCTGCGCTCCAGATGAGTTGCTTTTAGTTTTTGGCCACTGGTCTGATACATTGCCTGTCCTTTCTAAAATCATATTTGCTAAAATCAGTATTATCTCCTGTTCTATGCCACAGGATAAAGATCCTGGTTCTTTTACAGCTGCCGGCTCCTTTGCGGGCATGGTCCGAACCCCGGTCTCTTTCTGTACCTGAGTCCATTTTAGAAATCCCTTTTTTAAAAAAAGATCCAGCCCCGGCGGCTGGCTGAATGTATAGTGGCCGCCAAGAACACAGGAGCGGAGCTCCTCATAAACAGAAATCAGATATTTGGAGTCAAAGATTACCATTTTAGGTTTTTGGGTGTTTTTTTTTACCTCTCTCGATCGCTCTTTCTATACTTCTTTTATGGACCGTAAGGTCAAAACGTTCCTTGATCTCCTGTCTTATCCCATCTGTTTTTATCTCCGGTTTCTGCTCTATCAGCCGGTCTACAAACTCCATGACCTCTCTGGTCAGTTTATGGGCCCGGCGCGGCCCTTTTTTCTGAGGAATAAGCCCCACAAGCCCATTTTCATTAAATGCTTTGCTTAACTTATAAAAGGTTATCCTGGAAAAACCAAAGCTTTTAGATGCCTTTATGATACCAGTCCCATCTTTTTGGTTTGACCTCAGCATTTCATACTTGACCTGAAGCAAGTCATCCGGGTCAAAGAATGCTGCATTTTTAAATTTAGGATCGGTTACCTTGTCCGCATTTTTATTCAGCGTATTGTTTTGGTCCAGAGCCCGCCTTTTGGCTGTATTACCTTTTCTAACCTCCATATAATCACCTCCTAAATGATGTTAAGTATATTATGCCACATAAAAATTATTTGTCAAGTATCAAATTTTATCATTAACTACAAAAATACTCTGTGTTTATGCCTGTTACAGGGTTAACAGTTCTACAATATTGTTATTATATACATATTTATAGTGACATAATATAATTAACATAAAGGCATAATCTAATTAACACTATTATTTATGTTTTTTTAGGTATTTAAGTATCTTAGCCAGCTCCGCTAAATCTGCATATCTAAAATTACACCTTCCTTTCGATTGCTGATTAAATAGATCAGGCTCAGCTGCATCGGTCCATGAGGTAGGTATAGTGGCTAAATCACCATTTTTTTTAAAATATACTACCCTGTCCTGGTCCCAGGCCAGCCTTCTTTCTACAAATTCATACTCATTATTGTACTGGGGAATGAATGGGTGGGTGATTTTAAATGTCTTCCTACTGTCAACACAAGATGTAGTTGTCAACCTTTGTGAAAGGCCACGTGGAGCGGAGCGTCGAATATATAAGAAGAAGGATATTTTCTAAAA
>CBDUUS010000194.1:0-3393 GCA_965370465.1 uncultured bacterium
AAAATCAACTTCTGCAGTGCTTCCTTTTTTCATCCTGTTCCAGTAGTAAAGTTTTAAGTTTTCCGATCCGCCAGAAGCAAGCAGCTCCTGTCCTACAAACTGTTCTGCAATAGCTCCTTTATAAACTGAAGTCAGATCAGAAGAGTTAATAGTTTCAAGAGGATCTATTCCGCAAATATGCTGCATCAAGCCTATGTCGAGGAAAAGGGCTTTGAAGACTTTTGATGATGCATTTGCACCAAGAGGTAGTCCGGATACATTTGTTGAATGGATAAGATGGACAAGTAATGCCTTTTCAAGAATATTAAGGGAAGCTTTTGTTACTTCAATTCTCCTGTCAGGGTCAAGATGAGTATATTTTATCTGTGATCCTACACTGGATGGCACCGATTTCATCAAATGCTCCAGGCTTTCTATATTGGCTCTGGTACTATATTTCGTTAGAGACTCAATATAAGAATTTACGATATCATCATGTACCTTTTTTACTGTTGTTAGAGAAGATGAGCCAAGATATCTTTTTACTGCCTCGGGCATTCCTCCAACAATGAGGTAGCGCCGAAGCTCTTCTATGACTGAATGATGAAGAATGCCGGATATGGTTTTCGGTTCAAAAATAGAAGGAAGCTTTTTAATGAGCATTTCTTTTCCACTGGCAAGAAGGAATTCTCTAAAAGTCATAGGACGCATCCATTCAAACGTGACTCTTCCGACCGGAAATGAAATTGAGCTCATAGCAAACTCAAGAAGCGAACCTGCTGCAATAACATGAAGTTCCGGTATTTCTTCATATATGTACCGAAGCATCATCAAGGCTCTTTCACATGCCTGGATCTCATCAAAAAAAAGCAGAGTCTTCCCTGGAGTTATTTTTTGTCCCACAAATATCTCAAGTTCCTGAATCATTTTGAGTGGATCTAGATCCTTTTCAAAGATGGAGTGGACGGCCCGGTTTCTTTCAAAATCAATTACGATAAGTGATGGGAAAGAATTCTTTCCAAACTCCTTTACTGTATAGGTTTTACCCACCTGTCTGGCTCCCCTGATAACAAGAGGTTTTCTTTCTGGAGTATCTTTCCAGTTTTTTAATTTTTCTTCAATAAACCTTTTTATAGAGCCAACTCTTTATGCACTTATTGTAATAATACGGGGCAATTATTACACAATTATTGTAATAATACAAGGCAATTATCCTCATATTTCCCATACCGGGGACAAATATATGAAAATATATAACTAAAAAAAATTGAAAAATACTTGCCAGGGAAAAGATAAAAGGAAATGTATATACATAATTTGACCAAACAAATAGTTTTTACGTCTGCCGGCCATTATTAATTTCAAAATATTTAAGAAACTAAAGTTATAATATTTTCCGTGCTTTAATTATTTATCCTGCTATAATATCCTTTTGATGCAAAGCCGGGTGTCACCATATGTGTGGATTGACATCTGTCTTTAAAGTTTTATAGGTCCTGGATAGGAAATCTTTAACTTCATTTATCATCACCTTGAACCATCGGATCATTAAATAATATTTGTATTGGAACAAAAATAAAATGAATTACTTTGAAGAATTTGGAATAAGAAAAGAATTAGTTAAGGCAATTATGGAATTGGGTTTTGAAAAGCTTACCCCCATACAGGAGCAGTCAATTTCCGTTTTAAAAGAAGGCCGTCAGAATTTTATCGGTATGGCCCAAACAGGCACCGGAAAAACTGCTGCCTTCGGGCTGCCGCTTATTGGCCTTGTTCATGCAGACTCATGGGCAATACAGGGACTTATACTTGCCCCCACCAGAGAACTTTGCATGCAGATAGCAAAGGACCTTGAGAACTACTGCAAGTACTTAAGGGAAGTAAAAATAACTGCAGTTTATGGGGGAGCAAGCATAAGGGACCAGATAAGAAGCATAAAAAAAGGTGCCCATATAGTGGTTGCAACACCCGGGCGTCTTACGGACCTTATAAGAAGGAAGAAGATAAATATTTCTTCTGTTAAATATGTAATCCTTGACGAAGCTGATGAGATGCTGAATATGGGTTTCCAGGAAGATCTTAATGCAATACTTGAGCTTACACCTGCAGATAAGCTGACCTGGTTATTTGCGGCTACCATGCCTGAGGGGATACATGCAATAACATCAAAATATTTAAGCGACCCTTATGAGATCACTGTCGGGGTAAAGAATGCTGCAGCTGATAATATCAACCATATTTATTATATGGTACATGAAAGTGACCGCTACAAGGCATTAAAGAGGATTGTGGATGTAAACCCCGATATTTTTGCCATAGTGTTTTGCAGGACAAAGTTAGAGACCCAGAGAATAGCCGAAAGGCTTATAAATGACAGTTATAATGCTGGTTCACTTCATGGCGACTTAAGCCAGGCTATGCGTGACAAGGTCATGAAGCATTATAGGGACAGGTCCTTGCAGCTGCTTGTTGCAACGGATGTGGCCGCAAGAGGTATAGATGTAAATGATGTAAGCCATGTTATAAATTATAGGCTTCCTGACGAAACGGAAATTTATACGCATAGAAGCGGAAGGACTGCCAGGGCTGGAAAATCAGGAACCACAATATCGATTGCTAATACAAAGGACATGGGAAAGATAAGGCAGATAGAAAGACAGATAAATAGAAAACTTGTTTATACTAAGGTGCCGGGCGGCGTAGCAGTATGCGAAGCTCAGTTTATGTCATTTATGAAGAAGCTACAGAAGGTCGAGATAGACAGGGAGGAAATCTCCAAATACCTGCCTGCAATACATGATGAGCTTAAAGATATTGATAAGGACGAGCTTATAAAGCGGATCGTCTCCCTCGAGTTCAATCGTTTCATAGAATATTACAGGGAAGAAGAAAATTTAAATATAGATTTTAAACAGAAGGACCATATAAGACCTAAAGGTTCAGGTAATAGCATGTTTATAAACCTCGGCTCTATGGACGGTTTTAACACCAGCAGTATGCAAAATTATCTCATGGAGATAACAGGACTACCCATAAAAGTATTTGAAAGAATAAATATTAAAAAGGCTTATTCATTTATTGATATAAATGAACCCCATATGCCGGACGTCCTTGACTCATTTGAGAACGAGGTCTATAAGGAAAGAAGGATAAGAGTAGACGCCTCAGATGGCCGCAAAAAATCCCGGCCCCGGAGGTCGGATCCATCTTCCAGGGGTAAAAAGAGGTCCTACGGAAAGAACTCAAGAAAAAGATTTAAAAACCAGGCCGCCCTTGATTCTTCCCGGTCAAGCAGATCATTTTCAAGGTAGAACCAGTTCCTTGCTCTTCCATCCCTTAAGTTGTTTTTACTTGCCGTATGACATCCGCTTTAAATCTGTTTCTAACGGCAATCAATGTCATCAAATTTGAGCA
>CBDUUS010000195.1:0-3376 GCA_965370465.1 uncultured bacterium
TTTGAGTTACTGCAATATAGTGCAAGTCATTAAATGCAATAATACCTTGTAAATATTGTCCCTTCCGATATAATACTTAAAATGTCCGTTCAGTGCACAGATGTGTATGTCAAAAAAGCACAATCAGAAAATATTACCTGCAATAGTAAAAAAACTAAAGAATAGACTGAAGTTTTCTTTTAAAGATGATAGAATATTTTAAAATTATTATTAGAATTCTACGCATGCAGGACAAATGATAATTAATAAAAAATACTTGATGCAAGGGGGGACAGTTTGAGCTTTCAAATTCCAAAAAATTCCTACAGCGGAAAGATAAATACTCTAAAACTGGGCACAGGGGATTCTCAGGTGCTTGTAGGAGGTGAGACAGCTTTACCTTTTTATACCTTTGAGGGAGAAAATCCCAATAAGCCGATAGTGGCCATGGAGGTATATGATACAAAACCTGATGATTGGCCGGAGACAGTGTCAAAATATTTTGACACTGTAATGGATGATCCCATAAAATGGGCAAAGAAAAATATTGATGAGTATGGAGCCGATGCCATATGCCTGAAGCTTACAAGAATAAATCCTGATGGCGAAGATATGAGTCCTGAAGATGCTGCTGTGATGACAGCAGACTTAAGGGAAGCAATATCAAAGCCGCTTATAGTATACGGCACGGGCCCTATTGAAAAGATCGCTGAAGTAATGAAAAAAGTGTCTGAAAAGAATGCTGATACTAATATAATAATGGGATGGGCAGAGGAAGATAATTACAAGACACTCGCTGCTGCTGCGATGGGATATAATAATAATGTCACCTCGCTTAATCAGTTAGATGTGAATATAGCCAAGCAGCTTAATATTCTGCTTACCCAGCTGGGTCTTTCTTCTGATAGGATAGCAATGGATCCTGCAAGTTCAGGTCTCGGGTATGGACTTGAGTATTGCCATTCAGCCATGGAAAGATTGAAAATAGCTGCTCTTCTTCAGGATGATAAGATGACACAGATGCCTATAATCAATGACATGGCTCCAGAGGTATGGAAAGTCAAAGAAGCAAAGGAAAGCGAGGAGAGTACTCCTGAATGGGGTGATCAGGAATTAAGGGGTATAAACTGGGAGACTATCTCCTGCATGAGCCTTCTTCTTTCCGGCTCTAATATACTGGTAATGAGACATCCAAAGGCAGTGAGCCTTATTAAAAAAGTAATTAATGACCTTTTGTAGTTTTAAAATAAAAAGGATGGTGTATAAACGAAATGGCAAGAGATAAAGAAAAGAGAAAACCGGCAGATATATCGGATGATATTGCAATCCAGGAGATGCTTAAGAATATAGATCCTGAGATATCTACTGTATTTGACCGTTCAGAATCCATGAAGGCATGTCCCATAGGTTCCGGGATCGCCGGAGTATGCTGTAAGAACTGTTCTATGGGACCGTGCAGGGTAAAAGAAGGAAAGACGGGACTCTGCGGTGCGACTATAGGGACCATAGCAGCCAGAAATCTTGCAAGAGGTATTGCTGCCGGAGCCTCGGCCCATTCCGATCACGGAAGGGACCTTGCACATCTTCTTGGACTTGCAGCTAAAGGCGAGGCTGAAGGAGTAAAGATAAAGGATGAAGAGAAATTAATAGAATTTGCAAAGACTCTGGAAATAGAAACTGAGGGCAGAGAGGTCAATGATATCGGAATTGATGTATCTGAGAAAGCGCTCAGCCTGTTTGGCCAGCAGACAGGGGAACTGGACCTTATAAAGATGGCTCCCGAGAAAAGGCAGGAGGTCTGGCGCAAGAACAATGTGGTCCCCAGAGGCGTTGACAGGGAAATAGTCGAGATGCTTCACAGGACACATATCGGTGTGGACCAGGATGTGGAAAATATACTTGATCAGGCAGTAAGGACCGCGATCGGCGACGGATGGGGCGGTTCTCTGATCGCTACAGAGATGAGCGATATATTGTTTGGGACTCCGTCAGCTAACCGGGCCGGGACAAATCTGGGAATGCTTATGGCCGACGAGGTAAATCTCGTCATCCATGGGCATGAACCCACCCTTTCAGAAATAATCGCTACTCTTGCAGATGATGAGGAACTCGTTGAATATGCAAAGACAAAAGGCGCGAAGGGCATCAATGTAGTAGGCATATGCTGTACCGCAAATGAAGTGCTTATGAGACAGGGAGTGGCGCCGATAGGCAATTTCCTCTCCCAGGAATTTGCCATTATGACAGGAGCCATAGAAGCAATGATAGTGGATGTGCAGTGCATAATGCAGTCTCTCGGAGAGATGACAAAGAAATATCACACCAAACTCATAACTTCATCACCCAAATGCAAGATCCCCGGCGCTATCCATATGCAGTTTGAAGAAAATAATGGCCTGAAGCTTGCAAAAGAAATAATAATGATGGCTATAGATAATTATCCAAATAGGGCAAGGGAAATAAACATACCTGATATCAAAGCGGATCTTATAGCTGGTTTTTCAAGGGAATATATAAAGTATGCGCTTGGAGGCAAGTTCAGGGGATCTTTCAGACCCTTAAACGATGCTATTATTGATGGAAGGATACAGGGTGTAGTGGCTATCGTAGGATGCAATAATGCGAGGTGCACACATGATAAATACCACAATTATCTTACAAGAGAGCTTATATCCAGGGATTATCTCGTGGTCCAGACAGGCTGCGCAGCTATTGCGTCTGCCAAATGCGGACTTATGATGTCAGAAGCGATGGAATATGCCGGAGAGGGCCTGAGATCCATATGTGAGACAGTAGGAATACCTCCTGTGCTTCATCTGGGTTCCTGTGTTGATAATTCAAGGATCCTTACAGTGGTATCCGATGTAGTCCGGGAAGGCGGACTCGGTGATGATATAAGCGACCTTCCTATTGCGGGTATTGCACCTGAATGGATGAGTGAAAAGGCTCTTTCAATAGGTACATATGTCGCAGCTTCAGGTACTTATGTAGCTTTTGGCGGTGAGCCGATCCCGGTAGAATCAAGTACTGAAGTAAAGGAGATGATGACCAGGGGATGGCAGGAGAAATATGGCGGACAGATTGAATATATTGCAGATATTGATGAGTTATTAGAAAAAGTAATAAATGTAATACAGGAAAAAAGAAAGGCCCTGAAGATAGATGTTAAAAAAGAAAGGGTACTATTGGATATGGAAGCAAGGAGGTCGTTGAAAAATGTCTAAGATTATTGCAACCAGCGCTATTAAAGGAGCTTATAGGACCGTAGAGCGGGCAGAGAAGATGCTTGCAGAGAGTATTGAAAAAAATGGAGATGGCCAGAAAATAGAATTTCCGGATACCGGTTATTTTCTACCTGTCATCTATAGTATGACCGGGATAAAAGTAGAGAAGCTTT
>CBDUUS010000196.1:0-3351 GCA_965370465.1 uncultured bacterium
ATCTGATTTATATCCTATGATTATCTCGCTTTTTTCACCTTCCGGCACATCAATATCTGAGGAAAGCTTCCAGTTTTCTATATCATAGAAACATCTATCCCCTATTAGATTAATATTCAATTCTTTTATTTTGTTATTATATGCAAATACAAATAATCTATTAAATAATGGAAGTATCACTGCATCTCTTGCAAGAATATCCTGTATTTCAGCAGTCTTTTCTTTCACTATTTCGATATCTTCCAGATTCTGCAGCTGCTCCAGCAGGCTATCAACATCTTCATTTGCATACCAATAAAAATTTTCACAGTTCTTGTTTTCCTCTGTTTTCATTGATGGAATTTTATTTGAAGAAAAATTACAGCATAGTTCATCTTTGCCAAAAATATACATTGACCACAGGCCAAGATCATATGTGCCTGTATATACATAATCCTGGTAGAACTCTTTTGGAGTTTTATTAAATATCCAGAGATTTATTCCTATTTTTTCAAGATCCTCTTTTATTATTTCTTCAATTATTTTTTTAGAATCACTATTATCAACAGCGCTTATCGTAAGATACAGGGGATTATCAGGTCCATAACCTGCTTTTCTTAGATACTGGCCCGCTCTATCAAGATCATAATCATATTCGGACCATGCCGGATGCCAGCATGCCGAATCTTTTGCAAAAAGACTCTCCGGAACACTGCTGTATCCTCCAAAGAGTTCATTGATTATTCTTTCCCGGTCCACTGCATGAAATATAGCTTTCCTTATATTTATATCAGATAGCTGATTTTTATCCTGTCTTGCCTTCATCTCCAAAAATAATTCTTCATCGCTTAATTGGATCTTATTGCTGTCTCCGGAGACTGCGGATTCTGTCTCGATAATATCTGAAGTAATAAGGCCCAGATCTTCATATTTACATCCGATCATAATAATAAGACATGAAATAATGGCTATTAAAAAAAGATATATTATATTATTTTTACTATTCATACAGGAAATTATTCTATTATAGATAAATTGCTTTTATAAGGATTCTCCTGAGATTCTATGATCTTTAAAGTTTTAAATCGACTGTCCCGCAAAGAAGCATGCTGCAAAATGTTCTTTTCCTTCCCCTCCGTAATCTTTAAGCGGAGGAGCCTCTTTGCTGCATATATCCTTTGCCAGCTGACACCTTGGATGGAAAGAACATCCTGAAGGCGGATTTAGAGGGCTCGGCACATCTCCTTCAAGCACTATCCTCTTTCTTTCTCTTTCAAGCCTGGGATCAGGTATGGGAACAGCAGACAGAAGTCCCATCGTATATGGATGAAGCGGTTTTGAATAGAGATCCTCGCTATTTGCTATCTCTACCAGTTTTCCAAGATACATCACACCTACTCTATTACTTACATGTTTTACTACAGAAAGGTCATGCGCAATAAATAAATATGTCAGATTAAATTCTTTTTGAAGGTCCGCGAGAAGGTTTAATATTTGTGCCTGCACCGATACGTCCAGCGCAGATACAGGTTCATCACATAATAGAATCTTTGGAGTAAGTGCGAGAGCTCTTGCAATACCGATTCTCTGCCTCTGTCCCCCGCTGAATTCATGGGGATATCTATTCAAGTGCTCAGGATTTAATCCTACTACATCAAGGAGTTCCTTGACTTTCTTTATCCTTTTTTTCTTATTTCCTACCCGGTGTATTTCAAGAGGTTCGCTGACTATATCTCCGATTGTCATCCTTGGAGATAGCGATGCATAAGGATCCTGAAATATTATCTGTATATCCCTTCTAACTCCAAACATCTGCTTACTATTCAGTTTAAATATATCATTTCCTTCATATATGACTGAACCAGACGAATGCGGTATCAGTCTCAATATTACTCTTGCAGTCGTTGATTTACCGCATCCGCTCTCGCCTACCAGCCCAAAAGTCTCACCCTTTTTTATTGAAAAACTAATATCATCAACAGCCTTTATTATACCCGCATTACTCTGGGAGAAAAATCCTCCCCTGAGATTAAAATATTTTTTTAAGTTTTTTACTTCAAGAAGTTTATTATCATCCATTAGTATTTACTTTTTTCTTTCATTCCTATTTTTTAAGATATCTTTTACCCTGAAACAGGCAACAAAATGTCCATCCTCTACTTCTTCAAGAGGAGGCACGCTATTTGCGCAATTATCCTCACAAAAGTCACATCTATTTTTAAAAGTACACCCTTCCGGAAGGTCAATAAGGCTTGGCGGAGAACCAGCTATAGGTTTTAATTTCTCCCTTTTTTCTTCATCAAGTCTTGTGATGGAATCCATAAGACCCAGAGTATAGGGATGCATGGGTTTATAGAATATATTATCAACAGTTGAAAACTCTACTGGTTTGCCGGCATACATGACCAGAACGCGGTTCACATATTTGGCCACAACACCAAGATCATGTGTTATGAGGATTATTGAAGAATTTGTTTTTTGTTTTATCTCATCTAAAAGTTCCAGTATCTGGGCCTGTATTGTGACATCAAGCGCAGTTGTAGGCTCATCCGCGATCAATATATCCGGAGAATTTGCAATCGCCATGGCTATCATGACTCTCTGGCGCATACCGCCGCTGAATTCATGGGGATAGCTGGAAAGCCTTTTCCTGGCTTCTGCAATGCCTACCATCTCCAGCAGCCTGACAGCTTCTTTTGCCGCATCTGCCTTTTTTAATTTCCTGTGTATTACCACAGATTCCATTATCTGATTTCCAATAGTATATACCGGATTTAATGATGTCATCGGATCCTGGAATATCATCGATATCCTATTGCCCCTGAACTTTTGGAGATCTTTTTTATCTAATTTTAGAAGGTCGCTGCCATTAAATAGGATCTCCCCATTTACTATTTTCCCGGGCGGCTCGGTTATTAGCCTTAGGATGGAAAGGGCGGTAACACTCTTTCCGGAACCTGTCTCACCTACTATTCCAAGAGTCTCGCCCTTTTTAAGGTCAAAACTTACACCATCTACTGCTTTTACTACTCCATCATCGGTATAAAAATAAGTCTTGAGGTCTTTTATTTCCAGTACCCTGTTATTATTATCATTCATTATCTATTACTCTTTTACACTAAATGTTTTATTGCTAGTTTTTCATCTTTGGATCAAAAGCATCTCTCAGGCCATCTCCCATCAGCACAAAACCCAGTACTGTTATTACAATAGCAAGTCCCGGGAACAGCATCATCCAGGGCGCTATCTCAATATAGCTGAGAGCTTCGGAAAGCATCTTGCCCCAGGCAGGAGTAGGCGGTTGTACGCCTATCCCAAGAAAACTCAAAGCTGCTTCTACAATAATAGCGGTACCTACATTCATGGTCGCAT
>CBDUUS010000197.1:0-3315 GCA_965370465.1 uncultured bacterium
GGTAAGAAAGCTGAAGTCTGTGGTGCTGTAAGTGTGGCTGATACTTTGCGCGGCGATGCCCTGCAGACAGTAAAGAAACTAAAAACTATGGATGTCCATCTGGCTATACATACGGGTGATAATGCCCGCACCGCACAGGCTATTGCTGATAACCTTGATATTAAAAAGGTATTAGCAGGGTTGCCTCCAGAAGAAAAAGTAGATAGTGTCAGATCGCTGCAGGCTAAAGGGAAATGTGTTGGTATGGTAGGAGATGGCATTAATGATGCACCGGCAATGACAGCTGCTGATGTGGGTTTTGCTATGGGTGCCGCAGGCACTGACCTGACAGTAGAGGCATCCGACATAGCTCTTATGTCTGATAATCTGAGCAATGTACCAAAGGCAATTAAGATCGGTAGGGCAGCTCTAAGAACAATTCGGCAGGATATATTCTTTGCACTTATATTTAATATTGCCGGGCTTGTTTTAGCTTCAACTGGCTCTATCAGCATGATAGCAGGTGCGGTCCTGCACCAGGCAAGGCTCTGATCGTGGTTCTGCACTCAATGCGGATGCTTATATACAGGCCAGAGGGCAGCAAGTGAGGAATTTAAGATTAATAATCGGGAGAAGTTAATTTTAAAATGATTGAAGTATTTTTTGATGTTGAAACAAAAAAACTATTTAGTGATATTGATACCAATAGTCCCGGTGATCCTGGTGTTTCTATAGTATCTGTATACAGTCGAGAATTAGACAGCGGTCAAAAAGAGATCAATGGTGAAATGCGTAGTTTCTGGGAACATGAATTTACACCCATGTGGAAGATATTTAAAGAGGCTGACAGGCTTATTGGATTTAATTCACTGAAGTTTGATGTCCCGGCACTCCAGCCATATGTATTATTTGATCTGGCAGAGCTCAATCATTTTGACATTATGGAAAAGATACGTAAATCATTGGGAAGAAGGCTCAGTCTTGATAATCTTGCACGCAGAACCCTGGGGGAAACAAAAATTGATACAGGAATCAATGCGGTTCGGTACTGGAGAAGTGCAGATAGGGAAAGCCTGGTAAAGCTTAAGACATATTGTGAAATGGATGTACAGATTACATGCAGATTATATGATTTTGGCATGAAGAACAAGTATCTTAAATTTACTGACAAATGGAATAATCCGAGGAGAGTAGCTATTGATTTTTCTTATCCTGCCGGTACAACTCATTCCGGCAAGCAGGTTAGCTTATTCTAATAGTTATTATGGCTATCCATTTATTATAATAAATGTTCAATTAATATTTTAACGCCGATCCCAATTAAGACTACGCTGCCGGCTATCTTGACCTTACTAATAACTGGCCCAATTTTATTACCAGGAAAGTAACCTATAATAGAAAATGAGAACGCAAAAAAGTCTACTAAAACGATCCATTGACAGGCTAAATGCTATCAGAATTATATTTAACATATTTCTTATTTTTGAAATGACTTTATATTCTAATAAATTTTGAATAATTTGTAAAAGTTATGGTCTATGAATCCCAGGCACAGAAAAATCTCTTGACAATTTGTAAACCCCGGTTTAGAATTTTAATCTAAGAATTAGGTATGTCTAATATTTATATACATGCATAACAATTAAATTATAATATAAGAAGGAATTAAAAGGGACATAGTTCTAAGGTAATTTAAATTAAATTTGTTTGTTTGCCTTAGCGGCATATATATCAAACTAAAAGGAGAAAGAGAGCTAATCTTAATCTAAAGTAATAACTTACCTGCAAGATAAGTAAAAAAGTAATTGACCGCTTAAGAATAATACCTTCTTACTCCTGGTAATTATTATACCAGAAGTAAGTTTATATATAAATATATTTACTGTTTATAATATTAATATGAGAGGAGAAACAAAGTGATAAACAGAATATCAAAAATAGCTTCAATGGCTCTAATACTAATTATGGCCTTCACTATGGCTATTGGATGCAAGACTTCAGAGCCAGAGGAAGAAGCTTCAGTTGAGACTGCCGAAGAAGAAGTAACTGAAGAAGAGGTAGAGGAAGAGGCTGCTCCCGACAGCGATGCCGGTAAGGCGAAACCGGCCTGGCTGGTCGAGGATACGGATGACCACATCACCGTCATTGACAACGCAGGTAATGAAGTGACAATCCCCAAACCGGTTCGATCCTTAATTGCCCTCGATATGGGAACAGTATACTCAACATTG
The DNA here is from genome assembly GCA_965370465.1 of uncultured bacterium. Classification (GTDB taxonomy): domain Bacteria; phylum Actinomycetota; class Humimicrobiia; order Humimicrobiales; family Humimicrobiaceae; genus M55B120. The sequence continues at coordinate 2,211 of CBDUUS010000197.1, forward strand.
CGGGCAATAAAGGCTGAAGGCACGGTGGTCGCATCTAATGAATACGTAACCAGGAATAAGGCTTTTTTTCCGGTTCTCAGTACGCTGCCTTGTTTCGGTACCCAAGGTCAGGTTGATAACGAAAAAATTGTCGAGCTAAAACCCGATGTTATCTTTTGCACACCTTCCTTCTATAGTCTTCTCCACGATACCATTATCGATGAATTCCCCGTTGTTCAAATAGAGACGAACACTATAGAAGATATTCGTATGTTGGGGGCCATTGTTGATAAAGAAGAAGAGACTGATGAGTATGTGAAATGGATTACCGGATATACCGATATTATCGATCAAAGGGTCTCCACCCTCAAAGAAGAGGATTTGCAGGGTGTATTTGTTTATTACGGCGGTGAATACGGCATGGCTCCACCTCCACCCTACGGGACATTTGGAAAAGATAACTGTCGAAATCCATTGATCAAACGGGCCGGAGGAAGAAGCCTTTCTGAAAATATTCCTGGCGACTGGATAACGGTAGATGCTGAATGGGTCCTTACCCAGGATCCTCCTCTCATCATACGGAACGTTTACATCATCAGCGACTGGCCTGAAATGGGATACAGCGTAACCGATCTTTCCGGAGCAAAGACACTGATGGAGAATATTATTCATCAACCCGCGTTTGAAGGTTCAAATGCCGTACGGAACGAAAATGTGTATATGATTTACGGAGATCTCTTCACCGATTGCTGGTTTGTCGCTTTGACGTATCTGGCCGTCTGGTTACAGCCCGAACTGTTTGGAGACCTCGATCCTGTAGAGATGCACCAGGAGTTTATCACTCGTTTTCAAGGATTGAATTATGATGTGCAAGAACAGGGAGTCTTTTCCTATTCATTGAAGCAACATTTATTGAACCAATGAAAATCAATCCAGGAGGAGCTGAATTTTGTAGTCAGTGGTGAATTATAATAATAAGGTAGGCTGACCGGGTTTTGTCAGCCTACCTTATAAGCAGTAATAAACAAAAGGGAAAAAGGAGAAAATAATGAAGAAATTACCAGAAGTAGCTAACAGTTTTGAAGAGCTTTATAAGATGCTGATTGGACCTATTAAATCAAAGCTG
>CBDUUS010000198.1:0-3310 GCA_965370465.1 uncultured bacterium
AGAAACTGTGGATATAAAATTTAATTCGTTTAAAAAGGTTAAAAACTGGGTTGAGATCTCAGCAATTAAAGATGCTGGTGATGATCCTGATATTACTGATGGAGTGGAAATATTTGTTAAAGTAAAAAGGACTAAAAAATCTAAAATTGATATTATTGCTGGTAAAGGTATTGGCAAAGTGACTTTGCCTGGTCTGCAAATATCAGCAGGTGAACCAGCTATAAATCCTGTCCCCAGGAAGATGATTTTCGATAATGTTAAGTCATACATAACTGCTGATGGTGGATATAGTATAGAAGTTTCTATTCCAGAGGGAGATAAGTTAGCAAAAAAGACATTCAATCCGAGGCTGGGAATTGTTGGCGGTCTCTCGATACTTGGAACAACAGGCTATGTGGAACCAAAATCTGTTGATGCATTAAAAAAAACTATAGAACTATCTATAGATATAGCGGTTTCCAGAAATTATAAGAATCTAATTTTTGTTCCTGGCAATATCGGGGAAAGATCATGCAGGCAGTATTTTAATATAAATGGTGGAAATATTATTCAGATGTCTAATTTTGTAGGGTTTATTCTGAAATATGCGGCTAAAAAGAAAGTTAAAAAAGTTTTAATAGGCGGCCATATTGGCAAGCTTGTAAAAATCGCTGCCGGCTGTGAAAATACTTCTTCTTATGTTGCAGATCTTAGAATAGAAACAATTGCTAAAGCTTTAAATGAAGTTGGGGAATTTGACTTATCTAAAATTATTTTAAATAAATGCAAAACAGCTGAAAATGCGTCTAAGATAGTAATAGAAAAAGGACTTGATAAGGTATTTAATTTGCTGGCGAACCGGGTATCAAATAATGCAACCGATATGTCGGGTGGGAGCATATGGGTAAGAAGTGCAATTTTTAACTACGGTGGGGGATTGCTTGGAACTGATTTGAAAGATAATGAAATTCGGTATTGGAAATAATATTTTGGATCCTGATAAAGCTACTTTTTTGTATCCTTCGGCCAGTACGAATTACTATTCATATTTACCATATATGATTTACGAGTAAGTCTGTTAATCATTATCATTTTTAATTGACAGGTGGATATTATAGGTGTATAGTGTGTAAGTACACCAATTATAAAAGGAAAAAATGAGCACTATTAATACCAAAGAAAGACATAATTTAATTCTCTCTTCTCAGCTCTGGTCAATTGTTAAAGAGATAAGTAGGCTAACAGGAAAAAGTATAAGTAAAATCGTAGAAGAGGCAACATGGAAGTTAATAGAGAAAAAGGGATACAATCGAGCTTATTTTAAGCTAATGTCTGAGATCTTGCCCTGCAGTGATGAAGAAAATGAAGAATTAACCAGGATACTTAACGGCCTTAGTGAGGAAGACCTGGAAGTAGTAGAAGAGAAAGAAATTGAAATATAAGCTTCTATACTCTAGAAAAGCAAAAAAGGCTCTTAACTCCTATGGCAAAGATATAAGAGAAAAGTTAGAGAAAGAATTCACAGAGCTTCTCCTTTTCCTTGAGGGAAAAGCAGCCAAAAACCCTGACATAAAGTTCTTGAAAGGGAAATATCATGGGCTTTACCGTCTACGAATAGGAAAGTATCGAGCTATCTTTGGTATGAAACCTGGTGAAAAAATTATTTTAATAATAGACATAGACAGCCGTGGAGATATTTACTGAAGTGAAATAATATTCCCTCTGGAGCGCTTTGAGCTAATATTTAGTTTATTATTTTTATAATCTGTAAGCCGGTCTGGCCGCTTGCAATATATACGTAATTTCTTTTCACATGAATATTCAGACTATCCAGCTGGAGCATATCTATGGCACAGCTTGCCACAATTTCCGGGTGTTCCTTATCGCTTATATCTATTATCTGCAGGCCGCCAGTATCATTTTCATTTGAATGAATGCTGCCATTTACAATATATGCATAGTTTTTAATAATGTATACGCTATAACCTGAGCCCGGTATGGGACAACTTCCTAAAAGACATGGATTTTCCCTATCGCTTATATCTATTATCTGAAAGCCATAATCTATTATATATGCATAATCTCCTTCTACAAAAACACTTGTTGTAATAGGTGTATCACAGGCCCCTGTAATCTCTGGATTTTTCTTGTCACTTATATCAATTATCAATAGGCCGCTATTCCAATTTGCAAGATATGCATAATTATTTTTTATATCAATATCCAGGACTTTGTCATCCATTGCACAGCTTGCCACGATTTCCGGGTTTTCTTTATCGCTTATATTTATAATGTATAGGCGATAGAAGTCTTCGGTATATTCATAGCCAGCAATATATGCATAATTTTCTTCTATATAAATACAGCTATCTTCTAAATCCATAGCACAGCTTGCCACAATTTCCGGGTTTTCCTTATCGCTTGCATCTACTATCTGCAGGCCCCTGCCTCCAATATATGCAAAATTGCCTTTAACAAAAACACAATCAGCTCCCATAGGAGTCCTGTAATCCGTTATGAGTTGTGGATCTTCTTTATATCTTATATTTAGTATTTGCAGGCCTGTTTCTGTAGGTATTTCAAGATTATTATTTTCATAATTATTATATGTTAAATACGCATAATCTCTTTCTGTGAAAATATCGGTAACTTTTCCAGGTATATTATAATTTCTTATTACAGCAGGATCTAATCTGCCAATGATCCCCAGGCTATTTAGTATACTCAATATAATACCTGCTATTATAAGTACCGCAGAAAGTGCGAGAACTAAATTAAACTTTATATTTCCGGATATTTTAAAATTACTCTTACTTTTAACAGAATGAATTCTATGTTGCATATTTATCTCCCCGGACTATAAAAATTGCATTTATTATAAAAAGATTATTTGGGCCCAAAAAATATAAGCTATTCAATAACTAAATTTAAATATTGGAGCATATCAATCTTATTTTGTTCCTAAAAATAGATTACATTATAGATATAATTCTTAAATAGTCCAAATAAAAAAATTGTTGCAATTGTATTTTCTTTGGAGTAATATTCCTATTAGCTTTCTAATTATGTTAGTTTGAAAATTAAATAAATATTATCTTGTAGTGAACGAAGTTCTTAATAGGGAATCCAGTGAGAATCTGGAGCGATCCCGTCACTGTAATTGGGTGCGTACTCTTTTTAATGCCACTGGCAAATAATTTGCCGGGAAGGCAGAGAGTAAAGTCCCATAAGTCAGGAGACCTGCTATAAGTTTAAATAAATTGAGCATTCTTCGAGGAAGGAGTGGTTGTTTTTTTATTGTAAATTATAAATCCCATATCCCTTTCTTCCA
>CBDUUS010000199.1:0-3287 GCA_965370465.1 uncultured bacterium
GAGCCGATATACTGGCTGGCGGTCCTGACATCATAATGAATGCTGAAAGTACTGCTCGGGGAAAAAAGAGGATTTACCAGGTCCCCATCCTGTCTGCCGGTTATCTTAAAATTCTCTACAGGGTCAATGTGATCTATGGCAAATATTGAAATTACAATAAATAGCACCAGTACGATATAGAGATACTTTCTATCGTAATTTTTTATCTTTTCAAATTCAATCTTTTTTCCCCTGGTAAATATCTTTCTCATTATAAATACAATTATTTTTGACAGCTCAAAAATAATATATACTGAGATTATGATAAATATTGGGTTTATGTGATATACATACCTTTGCTGATTATACATATTTCCAAATCCGTAAAAGAGCGCATTGGAAAAGAAAATAAAATAAAGCAGCAGCAGATTAAAAGGTATATTGATGCTGGCTTTGCTGTGGCTAAAAATACTTATATTATATTCATCCTGATTTCTAAGACGCTTAATAAAAATATATATAAGTATTAATACAATGCCTCCATAGATGATCAGAGGAAATGCTTTTGGATAGATCACGTCAAAGATCCTATAATAATAAGCCGAGAAATTTCCAAAATACTTGTAAAGCGCTCTGAGCACCGGATTTGCAATACCGCTATTACCCCCGCTTGAATAGAAGCTAAGGCCCACCTTCCAGAAGAACTCTCTGTGGATCACTGCCGCTATGACAATAGCGCTTGATATTAAAAAGGATATTATAGTATCCCTCTTAAGAAAACCTTTTAGCCCTTTATAAACCAGTAATGGGATGAATAAAAAAATAAGGGTCATCCCAATGCTCACTATCTGGATCGTGATAAATAAAGATATTATTGCCAGGACCTTAAAGATTTTCCTGTCTTTAAAAAAACCAAGATAGAAAAAATATATAGTAAGGATATAGAAAAATTGGAACTCCGAATAATATCTTGCTTCCCTGGAGTACTCGATCTGCCATGTATTCAGGGCAATTACTATTGAAGATACTGATGCAATATACTTATTGGTTAGCTCCTTTGCAAATAGAAATATCAGAGGTATGATCAGCACCCCCGTAAGCGCGCTGAAGAACCTGTATGCGAATTCATTGTCTCCAAACAGCAGTACGGGGAGGATATTGAAATAGTCCGAGGCTATATTGTGGAACATAATATAGCCGGAAGGCAGCCGCGGATAACCATATTCAAGCACAGAGATCGTACTTAAATAAGTCATACCATCATCTCCCCAGAAGGAGAGCTCGCCAAGACTCAGAAACCGGACAATTATAGAATACAGGACAGCAGCAGCCAGGATAATAAATATGATAAGGTTTATTCTGTCACGCAGATTATTTCTGATTATTTCTAAAAGATTTCGTTTTTCTTTCAAGTCTTCTCCTAAAAAATACGGGCCCTTTAATAAACATTTGATTAAAATAATAGTATAATTGAATCTACTATAATATTTATTATAATCATATTAATTTAATTTATATTTTACAAGTTAATAACTTAAGTAAAAGATATGTTAGTAGTTTTTGGAGCATTAAAAATTGAGCTTGGCCCTATACTCAGATCGATCCATATCTATAATATCCATAAGGCCGGGAAAACTATTATATATGAAGGATTTAGGGACAGCAGGCCCGTAGCCGTCATTCAGACAGGGATGGGCCCAAAAAATGCAATGCAGGCTGCACAGTTTTTTAAGGATAATTTTTTAGGATATATAAAGGACCGCATCATGGGTCCAGGGGATAATATAGAGGTCCTCATGATAGGCTTTTGCGGAGCAGCAGATGAAAGTATGAAAGTTGGAGATACTGTAGCATACGGTTCAATAAAAAACATCGCCCGCTCTGATGAAAAAGAGTTTTTCTTAAACGGCTCACTAAAACTGGAAAGAACCGGGCCGTTCTATAATCGTATTAAAGATGGTCCCTTATATGCAGCCGGCGCCACTGTCCCCGAAGTCATAATAGATCCCGCTGAAAAGAAAAGGTTAAGCGCCGGCTTTGATATCCAGGCCATAGACATGGAAAGCTACTGGATCGGAAAAGCGGTACAGGAAATGAATCTGCCGTTTAGCTGCATAAGAGTTGTCTCTGATGGAGTTAGGGACCTGCTGCCTTCATATTTTAGAAGTGCTGCCGGTATCAAAATGGCTGCAAATATTATGCTGTCCATTTTAAGGTCTATTTTTAATAGAAAAGAATTTACAGCCAATAAAAATGCTATTAAAAACATAAGAAAAGCAAATCCAGGATTGGCAAAGTTGTCTGCAGATCTGATCTCGGGCCATAGCAGCCAATATATCAGATAAGACTCTTCGATCTGTAGAAGATATTTTTAAGGACATAGACAAGGCCGCCAAGCAGAGCATTAAAAAGTATTATTGAAAGCACTATAAAGGAAAACAGCGTAGCATCTGCCCTCGATGCCCCAAATACTTCAAGTATAAATACCGTAGCATTCTCCCTGATGCCCAGCCCTCCTATAGATATTGGCAGACTGGTCACAACCGAGGCAAAGGGAAATGTGAATAGCATCATCCTGTAACTTATATTCATGCCCATAGAAAGACCCAGAAAATAATAGCTGGTTATAAATATGGTCTGCATGATCAGACTGCAGAAAAAAGAAGTAAAGATAAATTTTAGCCGGTGCCTGTAGCTTATAAGTATTTCATGAAATTCTCTCAGCCTGGGGCGGATCTTCGAAAGAAACCTGATCTTTCTCAGGATTATATCTATCCTAAAAAATCCCGGGAAAAACAATACCGTAAAGGAAACCGCGATCAATCCCAGCATGGATAGCAAAGCGATAACAGTATTTTTTGAAATATAGCTAAACATTCCCAGAAAGAATGCTATGAACAGCAGGATGATACCTGAAATGGTGCCTATTATCCTTTCCATCACCACGGCAGATATGTTTTCATTGATCGGGACATTTTTATTCTTATGAAGGTCATAGACCCTGTAAAAATCCCCGCCCATTCCTGTGGGAAGAAGCATATTATAGAACCAGCCGATAAAAGCAGATTGCCAGAGAAACGGCCCGGAAATATGATAGCCGTGCGCCTTAAGCAGGATGCCCCACCTGAATACAATAAATGATATCCCTATAAAATAAAGGATGGCTGCTGCCGCTAAAAGTCCGGCATCCAGGTTCTTCAGCGTGTTTAAGATATTTTCAAAATTATCCCTGTTCCTGTATATAAGGAATGTCAGAAGAGCCAGGCTGATAAATATTCTAATAAAAGTAAATATTTTCTTTTTCATTT
>CBDUUS010000200.1:0-3282 GCA_965370465.1 uncultured bacterium
GAATATATTGATATTATCTCAGGTATTTTAAAACTCAAGAAATGGCAGGTTGAAAATACTGTAAAGCTATTGGAGGAAGGGGCCACGGTACCATTTATTTCACGTTACCGCAAGGAGGCCACGGGTGAGCTTGATGAAGTTGAGATAGCAGGGATCCAGGAGGATCTGGCAGGACTCATAGAGATAGACAGCAGGCGGGAGACAATACTTAAAGAAATAGAGAAACAGGGAAAACTTACCGGTGAGCTTAAAAAACAGATCGAAGATGCCCCCACATTGACAGAACTTGAGGATATATATCTGCCGTATAAACCAAAAAGAAAAACAAGGGGAAAGGCAGCAAAAGAAAAGGGCCTGGAAGGACTGGCAGAATTAATATTTGAACAGGAGGAGACCGGTCCGGAAAAAGCTGCAGAGCAATATTTAAATGAAGATGTAGGGACCATAGAAGATGCCCTTCAGGGTGCAAGGGATATTATTGCAGAATGGATAAATGAGGACAGAAAAGCCAGGGACTGTATCCGCGTGATATTCAAAAAGGAAGCAGTCATAATGTCAAAGCTATATGAGGGTCTTGAAGAATCCGGAGCCAAGTACAGGAATTATTTTGACTTTGAGGAAGAATTAAAGAAGTGTCCCTCTCACAGATTGTTGGCCATGAGAAGGGGCGAAAAAGAGGAATATCTAAAGGTACATATTAAAATAAATGAAGAAACTGCTATAGGCGCCCTTGGAAAAATATTTATCCAGGGCTCAAACAGGTCATCGGAAGAGGTAGGTATTGCTGCAAAAGACAGCTATAAAAGGCTGCTTTCACCTTCTATAGAGACTGAGTTTGCAAAAGAGTCAAAAGAAAAAGCTGATATGGAAGCGATAAAAGTCTTCACAGTGAACCTCAGGCAGCTGCTTATGGCGCCGGTTCTCGGCTATAAAAGAGTGATAGCTATCGATCCAGGATTCCGGACAGGATGTAAAATAGTCGTCCTGAACGAACAGGGCGATCTCCTTTTAAATGATACAATATATCCCAATCCTCCCCAAAACGATATAAGGGGATCAATGAAGAAAATATCTGAGCTGGCCGGGAAATATTCAATAGATGCAATAGCTATAGGAAACGGTACGGCAAGCAGGGAGACAAAAGAATTTATTGACAGTATTGATTTTGGGAGAAGTATTTCTGTATTTGTGGTAAGCGAGAACGGGGCCTCGATTTATTCGGCATCAAAGACTGCGAGAGAGGAGTTTCCCGACCATGATGTAACAGTAAGGGGATCGGTATCTATCGGAAGAAGATTGATGGATCCGCTTGCAGAACTTGTGAAGATAGATCCCAAGAATCTTGGTGTCGGGCAGTATCAGCATGATGTTGATCAGGGAGAACTTAAAAAGAGCCTTGACCGGGTGGTTGAGAGCTGTGTGAATATGGTAGGTGTCAATCTGAATACAGCCAGCAAGCATCTTTTGACCTATATATCAGGACTCGGTCCTGTGCTTGCTTTAAATATAATCAATCACCGCAGCGAAAATGGGCCATTCAGATCAAGGAATGAACTTCTTAAGGTACAAAGGCTGGGCGGAAAGGCATATGAGCAATGTGCAGGTTTTCTGAGGATACAGGATGGTGCAGATCCGCTGGATAATAGCGGCGTTCATCCAGAAAGCTATTATATAGTGGAAAAAATGGCAGATGATTTAAAAGTTGATGTATCTGTTCTTATTTCAAGTGCCGGTATTCAGGAGAAAATAAAATTAGCGGATTATACCGATGATAAAGTCGGACTCCCCACTTTAAAGGATATAATGGAAGAGCTTGCAAAACCTGGAAGGGACCCGAGAGAGAAAATATCCGTATTTGAGTTTAAAAAAGGCATTAAGTCTATCGATGATCTGCAGATAGGAATGATGCTTCCCGGTATTGTCACAAATATTACCAATTTTGGCGCTTTTGTCGATATAGGCGTGAAGCAGGATGGACTCGTACACATCTCACAGCTTTCACATGATTTTGTAAAGGATCCAAATGAGGTAGTTATGCTGCATCAGGAAGTAAAAGTAAAAGTGCTTGACATAGATATCAGCCGGAAAAGAATACAGCTGTCAATAAAAGATGCTAATTGATTTTTTTGAGTCTTCTTTCCATTACAGGAAAGACAAACAGGATCATAAGAGATAGAAAAAGTCCCAGAAGTTCATATCTTATCAGAGCCGCTATGCCGATTATATCTGCTGCCTTTCCCAGAAATATCATTGTAATTCCAGCAAGACCCGGGCTAAGGCCCAGGATAAGAGAGGATGCAAGACTCATATTTGACGGCAGAAGGTCCTGAGCCATCCTTATACACACAGGCTGTACTGATATAAGGAAGAAACCGGCTATTATAAAGAGGGCTATGGAAAGCATGTCTTCTGTTTTGAATGTGAAGAAAAACAGGGGTATTGATATGATAAGGCCTGCCTGGATTATTAAATAGCCTTTTTTATAATGATCATAAAGATAGCCTGACAGCAGCCCCGCGGCTCCTCCGAGGCCCCCGAAAAGAAGCAGTATATTTCCGATATTAATAAGGCTTATATTCTTATCAGTGAAGTAAAGGGGCATATAATTGACCACAGTGATCCAGATTATATACAGGGTATAGATAATAAATAGGATAATGGAAAGCATATAGAGCCTGGTCCTGTTTATTTTTTTTATTCTGCTGAATATATTAAGACTTTTACCAGGAGATCCCATTACACTGTTTTTTGGGGCATATTTTAAAAGGACAAGCGATGTTATTATACCCGGTATCATGATAAGGGGAGTATATTCAATACCGGCTTTTTCAAGTATAAGTATCATAATAAGGGAGCCGAATGCGCTTCCGAGATTACCTCCAAAATTTATAAGTGAACTGCTAAAGCCCTTGCGGCTTCCCCCATAATGGCCCGCAATAGCAGCGCTTGCCGGATGATATGCAGCTATGCTCAGATTACCGACAAATAAAAATAATAGGATCAAGTAGAAATCCGGCAATATCCCGAGGAGACTTAGAAAAATCGAGGTAAAAAGCGGACCTGCAACCAGATAATACTTAAGGCCGTGCCTATCAGACAGCAGGCCGAAGACCGGGGAAAAAAGGCTGTTTGCAATTATACTGGATGCTGCGAGAAGGCTGACCTGGAAAAGCGAAAGATCAAATTTTACTGTCAGAAATGGTATGAGTCCTATATATGCACTCTGATATATATCTGTGACAAAGTGGCTCCCTGCCGAAAGGCCGACCTGAAAGCGGTTAA
>CBDUUS010000201.1:0-3244 GCA_965370465.1 uncultured bacterium
AATAGCCGGTTTCGATATCATTATAATACTTGGGTCCGATTACAGTCCCGAAACGAACGTCGAAACGGAGCCTGTAGAAGTGAGCGGCATAGTAGAGATGGTAATCTTAAACGGAGAGGGGACAGCGAAGCTCGCTGCAACTGTACAGGATATACTTGAAAATCACTTCAATGCCGACAGTAAAATAATTGAAGTAGTTAAGATATGGGATGCAGATAATTATAACTATACGCAGACAGAGATAATAATATATACTGATGAAGAAGGAATAGAAGCTTTTGCCGAGCAGATACAGGAGAGGCTTGGTGCAGGCATTATAAAGAAGTCGGATAATAATATTGATAATGTTGATATAACTATTATATTAGGGAGTGATTATACCAGCCAGTGATAGATAAAATAGAACAAAAAGAAAAAAGCAGCATCAAAGAGAATACGGCTGCTGATAATATTTTAAAAGCCGTCAGGAAGGCAGCGGAAATAGCGGATGATAAAAAGGCAGATTATATAAAAATACTGGATATGCGATCCAGGCTCATTATTACAGACTATTTCATTATAATCAGTGTAAAAAACACGAGACTTACCAGAAGGATAGGGGAAGAGATACGCTTTAACCTGAAAAAACAGGACCTTTATCCGGTAAATGTGGATGGAGCCAGTGAGGGAAACTGGATACTGATTGATTATGATGATTTTGTGATCCATATATTTACTGAAGAAGTCAGACAATTTTATGACCTTGAAAGACTGTGGAAAGACGCAAAAGAGATAAAGTGGAATTGAAGCATGCTCCATAAATAGTTAGCAATTCTTAAATAAATCATTTCTTGATAGGAAAGGGATCATTGTAGATATGCAAGATAAGAGGCGGTATCAGGCAAAAAAGATTGAAGAAAAGATTATAAAAAAGTGGGAAGAGGAGAAGATATTTTCTCTTAAGACCGGCAAAGATGATCCAAAATATTATATGCTTGAGATGTTCCCCTATCCTTCAGGAGAACCCCATATGGGGCATGCCAGGAATTATGTTATAGGAGATGTGGTCGCAAGGGTCATGTCAAGAAAAGGCTATAATGTCCTTCATCCCATAGGTTTTGATGCTTTCGGCCTTCCGGCAGAGAATGCTGCAATAAAAAGCGGTATCCATCCCGGGGAAAGTACAATGGCAAATATAGATAAGATGAGAGTGGCTCTAAAGAGGATGGGGATAAGCTATGATTTTGATGATGAAATAATCACATCGGAGCCAGACTACTATAAGTGGACACAGTGGCTTTTCCTTCTTCTATACAAGATGGGACTTGCTGAAAAAAAAGAAGCTCCTGTGAACTGGTGCAATTCCTGCCAGACTGTACTCGCAAATGAACAGGTGGTGGGAGGAAAATGTGAGAGATGCGACAGCGAAGTCGAAAAAAAGGTGCTTTCCCAATGGTTCTTTAAGATTACAAATTATGCACAGAGACTTCTGGATGATATGGAACTTATCAAGGAAGGATGGCCCGGAAGGGTCCTTACTATCCAAAAAAACTGGATAGGAAGAAGCGAGGGAGGTATTGTCGACTTTAAGCTTGACGGAGATGAAGATATAACTATCCCTGTATTTACGACAAGACCGGATACTCTGTTCGGAGCTACTTTTTTTATACTTGCTCCGGAGCACAGGCTCGTAGATGAGATAGCCATGGATCCTGAATACAGAAAAGAGATCGAAAAAATAAAAGCCGTGATTGCAGCCCAGAGCGATATTGAAAGAGGCGCGGCTGATACCGAAAAGATAGGCTGCTTTACAGGAAGATATGTGATTAATCCATTAAACGGACAGAAGGTCCCTGTATGGATAGCCAATTATGTCCTGCTGGAATACGGGACCGGAGCGATAATGGCCGTGCCTGCCCATGATGAGAGGGATTTTGAATTTGCGAAAAAATATAATATTGAGATCATAGAGGTCATCTCGCCTGACGGAGATAAACATGAGAACCTGGATGAAGTTTATACCGGCGAAGGCATAATGGTAAATTCCGGCAAATTTGACGGTTTGGATTCAAGGAAAGGCATAAAAGAAGTCACAGATCATCTCGAGAAACATGATCTGGGCAGAGCCGAGGTTAATTACAAGCTCAGGGACTGGCTGATATCCAGGCAGAGATACTGGGGAGCGCCAATACCAATAATATACTGTGATGATTGCGGAGCCGTTCCCGTTCCCGAAGAGGACCTTCCCGTGGTCCTTCCCTATGATATAGATTTTAAGCCCACCGGATTATCGCCACTTAGCTACTGCGGGGAATTTGTTAATACGAAGTGCCCGAAATGCGGAAAGGATGGGAAAAGGGAGACAGACACTATGGATACCTTTGTCTGTTCTTCATGGTATTTTTTAAGATACTGCAGTCCCCATGATGAAGGGGAGGCTTTTAACAGCAGTGATGTCAGATACTGGATGCCGGTGGATCAATATATAGGCGGCATAGAGCATGCTACTATGCACCTTATTTATTCCAGGTTTTTTACAAAGGTACTCTATGATGCAGGGCTCGTAGACCAGAAAGAGCCTTTTATGAAATATTTTCCACATGGAGTAGTAAACCTGAACGGGAAGAGAATGTCCAAATCAAGGGGAAACCTGGTAAATCCTTCAGAGGTATATAATAAATACGGTGCGGATACTTTGAGATTATATATATTATTTATGGGACCGGCTGATAGTCCCGTAGATTGGAACGATAGCGGAGTCGAGGGGGCCAATAAATTTCTATCCAGAGTATGGAGGCTGGCCTTAAACAATATTGATTTTCTAAATAATAATAGCGCAGGCTGCAGCAACTCTATAGATTTTAACAGATTAACAGGACTCGAAAGGGATGTGTGCCGGAAGCTGTATCAGACCATAAAGAAGGTCACGGATGATATATTGATAAGATTCAACTTTAATACTGCTATAAGCGCCATTATGGAGCTGGTCAATCTGATGTACAGGTATCAGGAAGAAGTAAAAGATCCAGATAAAGATCCTGCACTGGTAAAGGAATTAAATGATAAATTATTGATCCTGCTCTCACCTATAGCGCCATTCATCACTGAAGAACTGTGGGAGATAGCGGGCAATAGCGGCAGTATCCATAGAGTGCCATGGCCGGAGCATGATGAATCCATTGCCAGGGAAGAAGCTGTTACCATCGTATTTCAGGTAAATGGTAAATTACGGGACAGAATGGATATGCCGATGGGCGCCTCAAAG
>CBDUUS010000202.1:0-3231 GCA_965370465.1 uncultured bacterium
AAAAGAGATTGCAAGAAGTGATCTTTTCAGACTTTTTGTTGCCGAAGAATATGAAGGAATGGGAACAGGCATATTTGAGATCTGTCTTGCAAGCGAGGAACTTTCAAGAGGGGATCTCTCTGTTGCTACATCCTTTGCTGCGTCAGGGCTCGGGATAATACCTATAAATATAGCTGGAAACGATAAGCAGAAGAAAAAATATCTCCCGCAGTTTGCAAGCGGAAAAAAACTTGCTGCATTCGGTCTTACGGAAGCCGGAGCTGGAAGTGATGTAGGCAATATAAGGACCACTGCTGTTAAGGATGGCGATCATTATGTGCTAAATGGTACGAAACAGTGGATCACAAATGGGGGAGAAGCAGATATATATACTGTGTTTGCCATGACAAATCCTGGGAAAGGCGCAAGGGGAGCAAGTGCATTTATAGTAGAAAAGGGAACTCCAGGCTTTGATTTCGGCAAGCAGGAAGATAAGCTCGGGATGAGAGCCTCTGCCACGAGAGAGCTGATATTTACAGACTGCAAGGTCCCTGTGGAAAATCTTATCGGACGCGAGGGGATGGGTTTTTTATTAGCAATGAAGACTTTTGACGAATCCAGGCCGGCCGTAGGCGCGCAGGCTGTGGGGGTCGCCCAGGGCGCCCTCGAAGAAGCGCTTGTATATTCGAAGGTGAGGAAGCAGTTCGGGTCAGCGATTTCTTCCTTTCAGGCGATACAGCATATGCTTGCAGATATGGCAACCGGCGTAGAAGCTGCAAGATCGCTTGTGTACCATACAGCGAGGGTCATCGATAGTGGAGATAAGAATGTATCGCGGCTTTCTGCGATGTCCAAGGTTTTTGCCTCGGATATGGCTATGAAGGTCACAACTGATGCAGTACAGATACTTGCAGGATATGGCTATATGAAGGAATATCCTGTGGAGAAGATGATGAGGGACGCAAAAATAACACAGATCTATGAGGGAACCAATCAGATACTGAGAAATATTGTAGCGCTGGACCTTATAAAAAAGGGAGTTCTTTAAAAAAATAAATATATCAGGCAGGTGATAAAAATCAAAATCGCAGTTTGCATAAAGCAGGTCCCGGGTACGACGGAAATAAAAATAGATCCGGAAACAAATACATTAATAAGGCAGGACATAGAAAATATAATCAATCCTTTTGATACCTATGCTATTGAAGAAGCAGTAAGGCTCAAAGAGAGGCTGGACCTGGATGATAGCTTTGACGATGAAGTAGAAGTTATAGCGATTACAATGGGACCTCCGCAGGCGGAAGAGATACTCAAGGAAGCCATATCAGTCGGGGTGGACAGTGCCATACTTTTGTCAGATAGAGCTTTTGCAGGTGCAGACACATGGGCCACTGCGGCAACGCTTTCAATGGCATTGGAAAAGCTCGGGGATATAGATCTGAGCATATTCGGAAAACAGACATTCGATGGAGATACGGGCCAGGTTGGACCGGAACTGGCACATAAGATGAATATTCCTTTCATTGGCTATGTAAGCGGGATCGATGAGATCTCAAAAAATAAGATAAAGGTAAAAAGGCTGGCCGAGGACAACTATGAAATATTTGAAGTGAGGCTGCCGGCGGCAATATCTGTAATAAAGGATATTAATACTCCGAGGGTGCCATCCCTGAGGGGAAAGATGAAGGCTAAGAAAGCTGATATTCCTGTCTGGACCTCAAAAGAGCTGGATGCAGATCCTGAAGAAGTGGGCCTGGCCGGTTCATATACTCAGGTGGTGAAGATATTTACACCAAAAATGATCCATGATGTAAAGATAATCAAAGGCACCACGGAAGAACAGGTCGAGGAGCTTTTCGGGGAATTAAAAGAATTGAATATAGTATAGTTCAGGAGGTTTATATATTTTATGGAGATCAAAGTCAATGAAAGCACCTGTACGGGATGCAGTCTATGCAGATCAATCTGCCTGTATGATGCTATTGAAATAATAGACGGAATAGCAAAAATAAATAAAAATTGTGTTTTTTGCGGGGCATGCATCGATGTATGCAAATCTGATTCTATAGAAATAACCGGCCTTAAAGAAGAAAAGGATTTTTCTGATTACAGGGGAGTATTTGTATATCTTGAGACTCACGGCGCTGTAATAGCCAATGCGGGACTGGAACTTGCAAGCGAGGGCAGAAAGCTTGCTGACAACCTCGGGGTGCCGCTCTCGGCTGTAGCTATCGGAAGCGGAATAAGCAAGAATTCCGAAACTGTCTTCCAGTATGGAGCTGATAATCTGTATTTAATCGACAGTCCTGTATTTGAACATAATATAGATGATATATACTCCAAAGCTCTTGTCCAGATAATAAGTAAATATAAGCCTGAGATATTTCTTGCAGGCGCCACATCTTTTGGAAGGACATTGATACCAAAGGTCGCAGCAATACTAAAAACCGGCCTTACAGCAGATTGTACGGGCCTGGCTATCGATAGCGAAAAGAAAATACTCCTGCAGACAAGGCCGACTTTCGGAGGCAATATCCTGGCTACCATCATTAAAAGGAATGCAAGGCCGCAGATGGCAACAGTAAGACCCCATGTAATGGAAAAGAAAAAGGTAAATGGCATCCCGGATAATATTAAGGACAGGATAATAAGAATAGAAATAGATGAAAAAAAATTCAAGACAAAATACAAAATGCTGGGAACAGAGATAGAAAAGGGTGAGAAGATAAATATAACCGATTATGATGTCATAGTCTCCGGAGGCAGGGGTCTTGGCAGCGGTGAAAAATTTGAACTTCTTAAAGAGCTTGCCGATACACTCGGAGGAGTCATTGGTGCATCACGAGCCGCTGTAGATTCCGGATGGATATCATATCCCCACCAGGTGGGCCAGACAGGCAAGACGGTCAACCCAAAAATATACATAGCCTGCGGCATATCCGGAGCTATCCAGCATCTAGCCGGTATGCAGACTTCAGATATAATAATCGCGGTAAACAAGGATGCCGGCGCTCCAATTTTCAAGGTAGCCAATTATGGCATCGTAGGGGACCTGTTCGAGATAATACCCATGCTTATAAAAAGGATAAAGGACGGCAAGCCGCTGATATAGGAGCCCGTCCAGGAACAAGCCAGGATCCAATTCTCGGACAGGCTCCCGGGGAAAGCCAGGATTCTGCAAAAGATTTAATAAGCAACTTAATGCTAATCATATCTTAATATCTTTTCTATCCTTTTAAATATTGATCCGAG
>CBDUUS010000203.1:0-3219 GCA_965370465.1 uncultured bacterium
ATAAAAAGACACCCTTTATTGAACTCGGCCAATTGCCCCCTGCAGCAGAGATAGTGCTGGAGATGGAAAATAAGAAAGGATCCCGTCTTAAGATTTGTCTTAAAGGCAGGACAGATTTTGATCCGATGGATCTGGCCAGAACATTTTATCAAAAGAATCTATGATACAAATAACCCCTCATATGCGCATACTCTTAGCAGTAGAGCCGGTAGATTTTAGAAAAGGCATAGATGGGCTGGCAGGAGTATGCAAAAATATTTTAGACCAGGATCCCTTTGCCGGTTATCTATTTATCTTTACCAATAAAAAAAGAACCTCCCTAAAGATACTTATCTATGACGGCCAGGGATACTGGCTGTGCCAGAAAAGACTGTCAAAGGGAAAGTTTGGATGGTGGCCGAAAGGAAATGACCATAGAGTAAATATTCTTGATCCCTATCAGCTGCAGCATCTTATCTGGAACGGAAATCCTGTCCCCATTGCACAGATGTGGAAGAAAATTCCAAATTAATTTAAAAAACCATTGCGTTCGTTTCATACTTATGCTAAAGTACCCGTTATGGAACTTGATATTAGATACAGGGGCCGTGTGGCCACAACTAAAGACATAGAACTGATAAACGCTCTTATGGCCGCCAGTCCCGATGACAGCAGATTTAAGCTATCATTTAAATTCTGCAAGGAAACAAACTGGGTCCAGCCCAATGGCACCTTAAAGGATATGGTAGCAAGAGGATATATGCTCATGCTCCACCGGTCGGGATACATAACTCTTCCCCCCAAAAGATCAAATCCTCCAAATCCTCTGGCAAAGAGAAAGAAACCTCCCATAGTAGAGGTGGACAGAACACCGGTAGATACAAAGCTAAAGAAAATAATGCCGATAGAGTTTTTACAGGTAAGAAGAAGCGGAAAAGAAAAACTATTTAATAGCCTTGTAGACCGGTATCACTATCTTGGCTACACCCAGCCGGTAGGAGAGCACTTAAAATATATTGTATATGCAAAGGATAGGCCAGTTGCATGTCTTGCCTACTCTTCTGCCCCGAGACATATCGGGCCAAGAGACACCTTTATCGGCTGGAACCAGAAAATCAGAAAGAAAAATATATCCCTTATCTGCTACAATATGAGGTTTTTAATACTTCCCTGGGTCAGAGTGCCTTATCTTGCCTCCCATATTCTGGCAAAGATTTGTAAGATCCTTCCCGGTGACTGGAACAAAATATATAATCACCCGGTCCACTATATAGAGACCTTTGTAGACAGGCAAAGGTTTGCCGGCACCTGCTACAAAGCCGCCAACTGGATTTATCTTGGAGATACGAAGGGACTGGGAAAGGATAGCCAGGATAAAATACCCAATAGGTCCATTAAGGCTATTTATGGATATCCCCTTATAAAAAACTTTAGAAAATTATTGGGGGCAGTATCTTGAAAGCACCCAAAAGAATAGATCTTACCCAGAAACAGATGAATGCTCTTCTTGCCAGAGCCAAAAGGCTCCTGCCGGAAGAAGATTATGAGATAGTTAAAACCATGGCAGATACCATATCTTTTTTAAGCAGATCGATGGGCGCAAAAAATGCCCATATAAAAAAGCTTCTTGCCATGCTATTTGGAACAGTCACTGAAAAGACCGCAAAAGTGCTTAAAGAAAAAAAAGATAGAAAAAAAGCTAAAGAAAAACAAAAGGGCCATGGCAGAAACGGAGCCGGTACCTACAAAGGAGCCCAGAAAGTAAAAATATCCCACCAGACACTAAAGCCAAAAGATAAATGCCCGGCATGTAAGAAGGGAAAATTATATGAAATGAGAAAACCGGCCACTACTATCAGAATAACCGGCCAGCCTCCGCTGGCCGCAAAGGTATATGAGATAGAAAGGCTGCGGTGCGGCCTTTGCGGAAAGATCTTTACAGCCAAAGCTCCCGAAGGGTTGGGTGATGAAAAATATGATAGTGCCTCGGGGGCCATGGTGGCCCTATTAAAGTATGGATCAGGACTGCCCTTTAACCGATTGGAAGGTTTGCAGGAAAGCCTCGGGGTGCCTCTGCCGGCTTCGACCCAGTGGGATATTGTAGAGGAAGTGGCAAATAAGATTGCTCCTGTATATAGAAAACTGATAGAGGCAGCTGCCGCAGGAGATGTAATACATAATGATGATACGGTAATGAAAATACTGGAGAAGATGCAAACGGCTGACGGGGACAAAAAGGACCGCACCGGTATTTTCACATCAGGCTTTGCCTCGATTGCCGGCAACATAAAGATAGCCCTGTTTTTTACCGGCCGCAATCATGCGGGTGAGAATATGGCAGATCTGCTGGCAAAAAGAAGAAGTGAGCTGGCTCCCCCTATCCAGATGTGTGATGGGCTCTCAAGAAATATCCCTAAAGACTTTAAGACTATACTTTCTAATTGCATCGTTCATGGAAGGCGGCGATTTGTTGATATAAATGAAGCCTTTCCCGAAGAATGCGAGTATGTTTTAAAGACTTTAAAAAAAGTATATAAAAATGATGCATATACAAAAGAGATGGATATGGACCCGGACCGTAGGTTAAAATACCATAAGGATAATAGCAGCAAGCTGATGAAAGATTTAAAGGATTGGTTGACTACCCAGCTTGAGGACAAAAAGGTGGAGCCCAATTCGGCTCTTGGCGGGGCAATATCATATATGCTAAAGCACTATAAGGGAATGACGCTGTTTTTGCGGGTGCCCAAAGCGCCCCTTGATAATAATCTTTGCGAGAGGATACTCAAAAAGGCAATTCTTCATAGAAAAAACTCGCTGTTTTACAAGACTGAGCATGGTGCCTATGTGGGCGATCTTTTTATGAGCCTAATTCATACCTGCAGTTTTTGTGGCGCTAATCCTTTCGAGTATCTTAAAGCTTTGCAGGAGAATTCTTCTGTTTTAAAAGAACCGGAGAAATGGATGCCCTATAATTATGGTAAGATGATGGAATCTGAAGCAAAATAATCCATCCAAATCTTAAAAATAATGGTTT
The DNA here is from genome assembly GCA_965370465.1 of uncultured bacterium. GTDB lineage: Bacteria > Actinomycetota > Humimicrobiia > Humimicrobiales > Humimicrobiaceae > M55B120. The sequence goes on from CBDUUS010000203.1 coordinate 3,017, forward strand.
CTGGCGGTGTGGGGAGGTGTTTTTTCAAAAAATATTTACCCACACACCCTTGCCGGAGGGACACGAATGTCCGAAGTATACCTTGCTCAGGGTACTAGGACAGGGAACAAGGTAGCCATAAAGATCCTAGATAAGAAACTATCAAAAGATCCAGAATATATAAAAAGGTTTAAAAGAGAAGTAGAGATATCAAAGACTCTGTC
>CBDUUS010000204.1:0-3213 GCA_965370465.1 uncultured bacterium
AGATTTAAATACTGTTAGGCCTACCATCAATGTTTTTAGCTGATCTTTCTGAAGAAAAATAAGAGCAATCATTAACTCATTCCACACCCACAAAGAATTCACTACTATTAAAGTAATTATAGGAGGCATTGAAAGAGGCACTATAATATTGGTAAGGGTTTTAAATGTGGAGCAGCCATCAATATTGGCACTGTCTATGATGGCCTGAGGTATAGATTTAAAAAAGGTTGTGAGCAAGTATACCGATAATGGCAGTGTAAGGCCGGTATATATCAGTATTACTCCTGCATAAGTATTAATCAGACTAATTTTAACCATGAATATAAATAGAGGTATTATCATTACTACCGGTGGCACAACCATAAGAGAAATAATAAAATTTAGGATGCTTCCACTCATTTTAAATTTAAACCTTGCCAGAGCATAAGCAGCCAGGACTGCAACAATCAGGGAAAGCAATACAGAGCCTGCCGTTAATATAACTGAATTTAAAAACCAAATTGGAAAATTCTTTCCTATAAATACTTCTACAAAATTATTCCAAAAAATAGACTCGGGGAAACCAAATTTATTGTAAATATATTCTTCTTTAGATTTTAAAGCAGTTATAACCATAAAAAAGACAGGATAAAGTGAAAGAATAGTTAAAAGCACCATTAATAATTGTCTGCCGATTAAAATAAAATAATTTTTAGCCACTTTTTTTCTTTTTAATACTTTCATAACTATAGTTATTCCGTTTCTTCTCTGCTTCTTAATTTAGCCTGGATTATTACAAAAATAATTGTTATTAAAAATAATACAACTGCTGCTGCTGAAGCCAGGCCCATATTATGATATCTAAATGCTGTCATATATATATAATACTCTGCTACCATAGTCGAAGTTCCAGGTCCGCCAAGAGTCATGATATAGATATAATTAAAAACCCATGAAAGCATTGTTATCACTAAAATTACTGTTAAAAAAGAAATTACATTTCTGGTTTGGGGGATAGTAATATGAATATGCTTTTTGATCCAGCTGCATCCATCTATTTCGGCTGCCTCATAGAGATCTTTAGAAACACTCATCAAACGGGAAAAGATCAATACGATTCCAAAACCGACTTCTTTCCAGATAACTACAAACATAATTGTCCATAGGGCCCATTTAGATGACCCTAACCAATCCTGGATTAAAAATCCCAATCCTATTTTTTCAAGAAGAAAATTCAATACCCCGTTTAATTGAAAAATATATGAAAATACTATACCTACTACAGTAATAGCTAATATATATGGTAAAAATAAGGTAAACCTGTAAAACTTCCATCCCTTTATTCGCTCATATAGAAGAATTGCAAAAAACAATGAGAATATAATTATAACCGGGACCGAAATAAGTAAAATAAAATTATTTTTAATTCCATCAATAAATACTCTATCGTCAAATAAAATTTTATAATTTTCAAATCCTATATAGATAATTTCTGTTGTTTTTACTCTGGCAAAACTATATTGGATTACTTTTAGTATCGGAAAGAAGAAAACAAAACCGATAAACATCAGAGCTGGCAGTAGATATAAACTTATTTCTAAAAACTTTTTCTTACCTTTTTTATTCATAATCAAAAAATAAAATATTTTTAAAAGCAATTATTATGCTGGCTGATACCTTTGCTTTATAAAATTCCTAAAAATTTACTTGTCTTAATAGTTATTAATAATCTATCTTCTTTGGCAGGCAGCCTGATCCATATAAATTTAATTATTCTCTCCAGTTATTTTCTGGATCAGGCTGCCTGCTTGCTATCACTATCCTTTGGCTTTTTTAATTGCCATACTTATCGCCTTTGCATCAATAATATATTGTATAAGCTATACATATTATACAATTATTATTTTAAAGACTCATACCATTCTGTAAAACTCACCAATGCATCAGGCTGTTGTACTTGCCATTTTTCAATATACTCCTGACAATTTGCAGCCATCTCTTCCGGAGAGATCCCGCTCCAAAAATCCTGAACACCAAAATAGTAGGCCTCTTCATCAAATTGAGGAGGAATATAGTTTTCTCCCCAGGGAGCAGTTGTGCCCTTCATTAATTCAGCCATTTGTTTTTCCTGAGATGTTTTTAGAACAGAGGTGTCAAATCTATCATCCGCAGGATATGCCCCGCTCTGTTCATACATAGCACTGGTTCTTTCCGGTGAATGCATAAACATAATGAAATCTGCTGATTCTTCCTTATACTGGGACCATGAAGTTATTCCTACCGTTTGGCTGCTGACCTGCAGAGTTCCCGCATAATTACCACTTCCCCATACAGGGAAAGATGTGATTCCTACAACATCTTCACCTAAAGTTTTAACAAACTCTACTGCACCAGAACTTACGGTCAAAGTCATAGCAGAATTTCCATTAGAAAACATATCTTGACCCTGGTAAAATTCTATAGAGTTATAGTCATCATTAATATAGCCATTATCTCGCAGTTCAGCCAACTTGGTCCACCATTCAGCATATTTTGGATCTGTGTACATGGCATCACCAACTGCAGGAGCCATAAGATCTGCTATATTGTCCATATTTTGAATTCCTATATAGGAAGCAAGCCATGCGCCTGCAAACCCTTCTTTTCCACCCAGGCTTAATGGAATATATCCTGCATCTTTTATCGTTTTGCAAGCATCTATAAACTCATCCCATGTTGCTGGTGGATTTTCTGGATCTAAACCGACTTCACTAAATATGGTCTTATTGTAAACCACAGGATTTTGGACTACATACCATACTGACCCCCATATCTTCCCACCATATTCCTGTTCATAGCTGGTAAAATAATGATTAAGCTCATCTTCTGGAATATAATCCGATACAGCTACAATATTATTTTCCCAGGCATCTTCGATGGTGAATATTCCTCCCCAGAAATACTGCAGATCCGGACCTTCCTGAGCAGCCGCTGCAGATTTAAATGCCGAGATCAAAGTTTCTGTAGATTGAAGAACAGTTTCTATGGTTACATTTGGATTTTCATCCTGATATAGCTCGACTGTTTCTGCAAGCCAATCTTCTAACCCGGGAGCTTCCTGTTCGCCCCACCACCAAAATACTAAATTGACTGGTTCCTTTTCTTCTTCAGCTACTTCTTCTTCAACTGCTTCTTCGGTAACTTCTTCCTCTGTGGCTGGTGCTTCTTCTGTAGCTGTTGCTTCTTCTGTAGCTG
>CBDUUS010000205.1:0-3198 GCA_965370465.1 uncultured bacterium
TTTGTCCAGAATCTCAGAAGTGAATACATACATATGACATATGGAGATTTAAGTAGAGAAATATATGATTTTTGTGAGTTGTTTGATATAGAAGTATTGGAGAATTAAGTTACTTTGTACCGGTAGGGACTTAAACACTTTTAATAAAGTAAATGCTCAAAGTGAATTTACCCGTTCTTGTGAATAATAAGATATTATATTAAGAAGAGGAGAGACAGTGAGACCAAAAATGACCTCAAAGGAGAGGATGCTTGGTGCTATTAATCATAGCGACCTGGATTATGTTCCCTGTGAGTTTATGATGTTTTTCAACCTGACCAATAAATTTAAAGGGCAGAATAAGGCAATTGAAGAAGAACTGAAAATGGGTCTGGACGCTGTTGTCAATGTGGGTGCACTGGAGCATTCTTTCCATCCGGATACAAAATATAGCGAATGGATCGAGAAAAAGAATGGCAATAAATACTTTTGCAGGAAGCTGGAAACCCCTGAAGGACCTTTGACCCAGAAAGTGATCCAGAGAAATAATTGGCCCACAGAAGATTTCTTTCCTATATTTGATGACTATATTATACCGAGAGCCAAAGAGGTTTTTTTAAAAGCAGAGAAGGATCTTAATAAATTAAAATATTTATTAGGTCCGTTTAGCAGGGAAAATATTGAGAAACTGAAAAGCCGGGCCGCTGATGCAAAAAAAATTGCAGATAAACATGGCCTTCTTCAGATTGCTGGAGAAATGTGCAGAAATTTATTTAATGAAGGAAAGTACTCTCTGATCTCCGGAACCGATATGATATCCTGGTTATCCGGTTTTGAGGATATAATGACCCTGTCTTTGACAAAACCTGAAATCGTAAAAGAATATGCAAATATTATAAGTGAATGGAACAGACGACAGATTGAGATCTATCTGGATATTACTGATGTTGACTTAATAGTTAGAAGGGCCTGGTATGAGACAACTGAATTCTGGACCCCTGATACTTATAAAAATATTATTGCTCCGACTATTAGAAATGAAGCAGAGCTGGTTCATCAGGCCGGTAAAAAATACGGTTATATTATGACCTCTGCATTTCTCCCAATAATAGACAATATACTGGATACCGGAATAGATGTATTAATAGGTCTTGACCCAAAAGAAGGAAAAGGCACCGAAATGAATATTGTAAAAGAAAAATTTTTAAACAGGAAAAAAGCTATATGGGGCGGGGTAAGCGGTCCTGTTACTCTTGAAGATGGAACTGTCAGAGAAACCGAAGAGGCGGTAATAGAGGCAATAAAAACACTTGGCAGAGGTGGGGGATTCATTCTCTCCCCGGTGGATAATGTCCGTGAAGAAACTGAAAATGTCTGGGCAAACACATATAAGTTTATAGATACATGGAAGAAATACAGAAGTATGTTTTAGTAATCGATAGAGAGAAGATATATGATACTGGATGAATTGATATCTGCAGGTGAGATCGAACAGAGAAGGCAGCTGATAAGGGATGTGATGGATTACAGGTTTGACAGTCATGATCATATTCCAATACTTATAACCCATTTTCCAAATACAAATGGATATAATCTGACAGAAGTATACAAGAACGAGGAAGTCCAGCTGGAATTTGAACTGGATAAAATAGAAAGCTCAATCTCAAAGATTCCCGGAGGAGATTATATTCCTTCAATAAAATCAGATTTGGGATATATAGTCATCCAGAGTATATTTGGTATGAAACCAGTTTACAGCAGTGATAGAAAGCCGGCGAAATATCCTGATCAGGCCCCATACGTAGATCCTCTTACAAAACCTATTAAAAGTATAGGCGATATGTATAAATTCAAAAGGCCCGAGAATATTTTTAACAGGGGGCTGATACCTGAAGGACTGGAGAGAATAAGATATATGATGGAGGCGACAAACTATAAAATACCTACTTCCAATCTGGATTGTGGTAATGGATTTATGATGGCATATGAATTAACAGATACTGAGTTATTTTTTACCACCATGCGGGATGACCCCGAAGCTATGCATAATATTATCGATATCCTTACTGATATTATCACTGATATTGAGAGTGAAATAATAAAAATAGCCGGAGGTATTGATAATATCACCTCAACTGAATGGGATGAAAAATGGCTCCCGGAAGGGAAAAAGTGCCTGATCTCAACAGACTTGCAGCCCCTTTACAGCCCGAATGATTATTATATATTCGAGCTGCCTTATTGTAACCGCCAGTTTAGAAAATTTGGGCCCGGTTTTATTCATAATTGCGGCCCTCAGACAGCCCTGGAACACTTCTGGGATCACAGTCCTAAACCATATGGGGTCACCTGTGAATATTATAGCTGCCTTGATGATTATAAGAGGATGAAATAAGTTTTCAGCCAGCACCATAAAGCAGTAGCAGTCGTCGAGTTTACCAATATGAATAATTCTGATGAGATGGTTGCAGCTTTTAAGAATTTGATGGACATACTTGCTCCTGATGTAATAGCTATCCCATGGATGTGGGTAGGACCGGTTCATATTTGTCAGGAAGATCCGGCAGTCATCAACAGTAAGCTTATGGAAGTGTCAAAAGAATATATGAGAAGAATGAAAGATAAATAAAATAAATAGAGAGGACAGTAGATGAATGATAATCATACCTATAAAGAAATAAGGGGCCAGATTAATAGCTGGAAAGAAAACTTTGATGAGATAACAGGGGGAAAAACAAAAATCAATATAGATTTATTCTCCCAGGATTTTGATAGAATAGTTTTTTTTGGATGCGGGACATCATATAATCTTGCAATGGCTTCTTCATTTTTTACCAATACTGTATCAGATTTTGATTCAATTGCACTTCCAAGCTCTGAATTGCTTTTCAATTCAGAGACATATATTGACAGGAGTAAAAACTATTTACTCGTAGGTTATTCGAGATCTGGAGAAACAACCGAGAGCATAGAGGTAATAAATAAATTTAAGAGCCAGAGTAAAATAAAGACTTTCGCATTTACCTGTCGGGAGAAAAACAGCTTCATAGATATCTCTGAAAATCACTATATATGCAGGGATGCCAGAGAGGAAAGTGTTGCAATGACAAGATCTTTCTCCAGCATGTTGTTTTCATATTGCGTCATGCTGACAGGATACTTGGACAATAAAAAGAGGTTGAAAGAGTTCTCTGATCTCTGCACCTATCTTGATAATAA
>CBDUUS010000206.1:0-3195 GCA_965370465.1 uncultured bacterium
AACCTGGTTTATACTTCCATCAATGGCACATTGACAGTCGTCAAGAGACATATCATCGAGAGGCACGCTTTTTCCAAAGAATCCATTATTTATAAGAATATCCAATTTTTGGTATCTTTTATAAACACTGTCAATAACACTGGCTATAGATTCCTCTTTTGAAAGATCTATCTTCTCCGCTTCTGCATATAAACCTGATTCTGTTATCTTGCCTGCAACTTTTTTAGCTTCTTCTATATCTATATCAGCTACAATGACTTTTGCCCCTGCTTCTGCAAGCGCATATGACTCAGCAGTTCCAAGATATCCGGCTCCCCCGGTTACGATTGCTACTCTATCTTTTAAAGAAAACAGCTCATTTATTTTTCTCAACTTCATATCACCCTTAATCAAAATTTACAAACATTTAACTAATGATCAAATCTCTTTTAGCCTGTTCCAATTATATGGATTTAATATATTTTCCGATGGTATTGGTATTTTATCTACGGCTTCTATGATTTCCTTTTCAAGCGGCTTTGACCCAAATACTTTAATATTTTCTTCTATCTGTTCTACTGAGTTTATCCCGACAACTACTGAATCTATCCCGTTTATAGATAAAACATACTTCAAGCATAATTCCTTCATGCTGCGTCCGCTTTCTTCTGCAATACTTCGAAGTTTTTTTACAGGACCGACTGCCTCATTTAAATATTTTGGTATTCTCTCAGGTTCCATAAGAAGCAGCCCCTGCAGGTAGGTGCTCCTTGCAAAAACTATCAATCCTCCCTTTTTGGCCATATCAAGAAGGCCAGACATAACCAGTCTCCTGTCCAGTATATTAAAAGGGATCTGTACCACTTCCACTCTTTTATCATCTATGCATCTTTTCAGCTCACCGGCCGTATAAAGAGATACTCCGACAGCACCAATTTTCCCTTCACTCTTGATTTCATTAAGAACATCAAGCACTATTGCATTGTTTTTAAAGGCAGCCGGTGCATGGTGGACAAGATAAACAGGAATTTTATCCAGACCAAGTTTTCTGCAGGACAAATTGAAATCTTCCCTTATTTTCCTGGAGATGATTTCTTTATTTTCCCAGATATCTTTATCATAATGACAATCCAGCTTAGTGACTATATAAGTGTCAGATTTATGGCTGCTTAAAAATCTTCCTATTATCTCTTCACTGTCACCATAATCAGGAGCAGTATCAAAAATATTTATTCCACTATCCAGACCGTATTTTAGTATTGATTGTGCTTCCTTATCAGATGGTTTGCCAAGAGTATCTATACCATAAGTCATACCAATCTGAACGGTCCCGATCGTAAAGCGTGAAAGCTTATAATTATTATCTTTGATTTCAAAGTAATCCATAAATGCTCCTCGTATTCTTGATTTCCTCTTTTGTAATTTGTCTTACCATCCCTTCATTTACTTTGCAATATACCCTCCATCAAGAGGAATTATGGCTCCTGTTATATAAAGCGAAGCGTCGGAAGACAGAAAGACTACGATGCCTTTTATATCATCTTCATTGGCCAATCTATTCAGGAAAGTCTTTTTGATATAATTTTCCTTAAATCTTTTTGGCTGCTGCGGTGTCTCATAACCACCTGGACAAATAGAATTTACTCTAATATTATATTTCCCAAGCGTAGATCCCATATATTTTGTAAGCTGATTCATTCCTCCTTTATGAAAAAAATATTCTGGAGGTACATCTCCCATATCGGTACCTTCATAAAGACTATAATCTGGACCAAGAATACCCATATATGAGCTAATATTGATTATGCTTCCTGTTTTTTTCTCAATCATACTCTGTGCAAATAATCTGGTTATATAGAAAAGAGCAGTTGCGTTTATTTCCATTGAGAGCCTGAAGTTTGCGATATCATCATTGTAGCCCTTCATTGGCCTTAGAACTGCATTATTTATTAAGATATCAACTTTACCCTGCTCATCTATCATTTTTTTATAAAGAGCGTCCATTGATTTCTCATCTTCCAGATCCAGTTTTTCTGCTTTTACCTCATATCCTTTGCTACATAACTTATCTGCCAGTTTCTGGCAATTATCAATATTTCTTGAAGCAAGATATGTTACCCCTCCCGCTTCCGCCAGGGCTGTAGTTATGCAGTGTCCGTATATTCCTGATCCTCCTGTGACCAGTGCGACTTTACCCTTTAGCGAAAATGATTCCAATGTATTCATTTTGTGCTCCTTATGGCTGCTTACTTAATAAATATGCGCTTACCTTTACTGTCACGGGATTTAAGCCCGGCTATTACTACTTTTATCTGCTCAACTGTCACTTCATATGAATATGGAAATTTACCTGTTCTTACAAAATCTATAAAATCCTCCAGCTGTTTTTTAAACATATAAAAAGCATCAAATTCCATTACTACCTTTGTTCCCTTGCTGCCGATAATATCAAATCTTCCAAGTCCTGCAGTATAGACCTGGCTTATGAATGCCTGTTTTCCATTCCTGTACTTAAGATGTACAGAGTCAAATCCCTCTCTGCCCAGATTTACAACACTTTCGACCCCTCCGCCCAAAATACTGCATACTCCTGCTATTGAATGGATGCCGTATGTGCTCCAGGCCTTATTCAAAAGACAATTGACATACTCTATATTACCCAGGTCATATTCTTTAATATTTTCAAATTCTTTTGCATAGCTAAACCCGGAAGAAGACATGATCCTTTTTCCGGCTTTAAAATATTTTATAAACTGTTCCAGATCAGCCTCATTGTCTGTAAGAGGCTTATCTATAAATATCGGTATATCTTTTTCTATAAATGGTTTTGCCAGTTCAAGATGCAGCGCGCCTACATCTTCGCCTATTATTACAGCATCAACCTCTCCTATTACATCTTCCATATTGTCAACGACATTATCAATCAGACTGGCTGCAGCTATATCGGCAGCATCTTTTCTATCTTCTGTCCATATATGGGTTACTTTTGCCCCTTCGATACCCAGATTTTCTTCTGGTTCTTTTGATAGATAATCATAGATCATAGGAAATGGCTGGTTCTTCATCCTTTCTTCATTATAGCCCCCATTTATTATTGCGCTCCATGAGTATGGATGGCCATTACCCTCACTTCTTCCAATCATTGCAATTTTTATCATTTTAGCTTCCCCTAATATTAATATTTTTAAAAATTACTTCAAAAACCCCAGTTCTTCA
>CBDUUS010000207.1:0-3193 GCA_965370465.1 uncultured bacterium
AAGGATTATAAAAAAATCGCAGTTTTGCTGGCAATGATGCAATGCATTTGATCGAATATTCTATTATTATGGTCCTGAAATATTTTATAGTTGTTTGTGTCTCAGATCCCGCTGAATATTTTTACCTGGCTTATTGTATAGATATTGACTAACAAATATAGCATGAAAATACCTGCGTATTTAAGCGGACCGATATTGTTTGTTCTCCCGTCTTTCCAGGACAGGCTCCTGGGAATATAAATAATTAGATTTAGCCCATAAATGCTGATAAAATATGTTAGATCATAAGGAATCACTTTTTTAAAGCCAGGCAGAATTCAATAGATCTTTAGCATTATGAAAGACAATCTAAAGAAAACATCATATTTAATTAAAATAGAAGGGATCGTGCAGGGAGTGGGTTTCAGGCCATTTATATATGACCTTGCAAACAGGCTCAAAATAGCTGGAACAGTTTCTAATACCACAGAAGGGGTGATCATTAAAGCAGGTGACCTGACTTATATCGAGCTGCTTGATTTTATCGAGCATATAAAAAAAGAGAGTCCCGCTCCTTCAATAATTGAAAATGTAAGTTCAAAAGAGATTCCACAGTGTGCGTACCGTGGTTTTACTATAGAAAAAAGTTCAAAAACAGAAAATAGATTCCAGCTTATTTCTCCGGATATTGCTACCTGTGAAAGATGCATAGAAGATATTTTCAATGCAGATGATAGCAGGCGCTATGAATATCCCTTTACTAATTGTACAAATTGCGGGCCCAGATTTACGATAATAAAAGAAATGCCCTATGACAGGCCATATACCACAATGGATAAATTTAAAATGTGCAGCAGATGCCGGGCCGAGTACTCAGATCCGTCTGACCGGAGATTTCATGCCCAGCCCAATGCATGCAAAAAATGCGGACCGAAACTGCTCCTCACTGATAAAACCGGGAACCTTTTTGATGAAATGGACCCCATCAAAAGAGCTGCGGAACTGATAAATAAAGGATCGATAATAGGCATCAAGAGCCTTGGAGGCTTCCAGATAGCATGTGATGCTGTTTCAGAAGATACAGTTGGAAAGTTAAGAAAAAGAAAATCAAGGCCTGCAAAACCTTTTGCAATAATGACCGGTGATATTGAATGGATCAGGAAATATTACCGCCTGAGCCCCAGGGAAACTGAGTCTCTTCGGTCTGCAAGAGCTCCGATAATGCTTCTTAGAAAAAACAGCAGCACATACCCGCTTTCTGATTCTGTCTCTTTTGATAATAAATATGAGGGAATAATGCTTCCCTATACGCCGATCCATCATATTCTTTTTAAATATACGATCACTCCGCTTGTCATGACAAGCGGTAATATCAGCGAAGAGCCGATAGCCTCCAGTAATGATGATGCAAAAGAAAGATTATGCCATATTTGTGACTACTACCTTATACATGATAGAGACATATATTCCAGATATGACGACTCAGTGGTCAGAATATTTATGGATAAGGAAATGGTGCTGAGGCGGGCAAGAGGCTATGCTCCATATCCTGTAAAAATAAATGGCAATCTCGGCAATAAATCTGTCTTTGCAGCAGGAGCCCAGGAAAAAAATACTTTTACTATTCTTACGCGCAAATATGCCATATCAAGCCAGCATATAGGTGATCTTGACACATACCGGTCCCTGGAATTTTTTGAAGATACTCTTAAAAATTATAAGTCACTCTTCGGTCTTAATAATTTTGATATAACGGCACATGATATGCATCCTGATTACCGTTCGACAAAAATAGCCATAGAGTCAGCAAAAGACATCCATTCACTTTTTCCGGTTCAGCATCACATGGCCCATATTGCAAGTGTTGCTGCTGAGAATAATCTGGAATGCCCCCTTATAGGCTTTGCATGGGACGGAACAGGGTACGGTACAGATGGAAAGATCTGGGGCAGCGAGATATTCGAAGTAAATAGCGATCTGGACTTTATAAGAGTGGGCCATCTGATGGAAAAGGCCCTGCCCGGCGGTGCAGCCTCTATTAATAAGCCATACCGCATGGCTGCAGTATATTTAAGAGAGCTCTGGAAAAGAAATAATGATGACAATATAAGCCCTGCTGATTATATATATGCTAATATGGCTCATGGCTCTGTAAAAATAGAAGAAATAGATGCAATATGCAGCCAGATCGAAAAAGGTTTTAATACCCCGCTGACTACAAGCATGGGAAGATTGTTTGATGCTGTAAGCTCTGCCCTGGACTGTACGCATATAAGCACTTTTGAAGGTGAAGCAGCAATATCTCTTGAAATGGCGATTAAGGAAAAATATATCGATGATATCTTCATAAGAGATCTTAGGACTATTGAAAAAAAATATAGATACGGTACAATCATCAAAAAATCCGGTGGAAAATATATTATTGATGATTTTGATTTGTTCAGGCAAATACTGGATGACCGCAAAAGAGGAATTGGTAAAGATTTCATATCATTTAAATTCCATAATACACTTGCCTGTATAGTTCTTGAGATAAGTATGGATCATAGAACATCAAAAAAAATCAAAAGTATTGCTTTAAGCGGGGGCGTATTCCAGAATAATTATCTTCTCAGGCTCTGTTATGCTTTACTCAGTAATAATAATTTTGATGTCTATACCAATTTTAAGGTCCCTGTTAATGATGGCGGCATATCTCTGGGGCAGGCTTATTTTGCTGCAGTAAAAAATAATCTAATAAAAAAAGGAGAAAAACATAATGTGTCTGGCAATTCCTGCTAAAATCTTAAAGATAACAGATAATAAAGCTCTAATAGAAAGTTTCGGGGTAAAAAAGGAGGTAGATATCTCACTTATACCGGAAGCTGCAAAAGGTGACTATGTTATAGTCCATGCCGGTTTTGCTATTCAAACAATTGAAAAAAAGGAAGCTCTTGCGACTCATGGCTACTGGAAGGACTGGTTGGATGAAGAAAATAATCAATGATTTAAAAAAGTCTATTTATAAAAACAGGCCCTCTAAAACTATTAATATTATGGAAGTCTGCGGAACACATACAATGGCCATTTCAAGAAGCGGCCTGCGGCAGCTTCTTCCGGATGAGTTAAATCTAATAAGCGGTCCTGGATGCCCTGTCTGTGTCACTTCTAACAGGGACATTGATCATATAATAGGCATTATCAGGGATTACCCGGTAACACTTTTTACATTTGG
>CBDUUS010000208.1:0-3186 GCA_965370465.1 uncultured bacterium
GAAGCAAATAATATGGCCAAAAGCCTGATTGGCATCTCTCTGAGCTTTATAGTCAAGACCGGAGAGGAAGGCAAGCTTTACGGCTCGATAACAAGCAAGGATCTTGCTGAAAATATAATGGAAGATAAGGGCATTGAAGTAGATAAGAAAAAGATAGACCTACGGGAACATATAAAAGAATCCGGTGAATATGATGTGGATATCAAGCTTTATAAAGAAACAAAGGCCGTGATAAAGGTTATTGTCGAGCCTGATGAGGAATCAAAAGCTCTGATCGAAGCTCATAGGAAAGAAAAGGAAGCTGCGGAGGAAGAAGAAAAGAAAAACCTGGACGGGGAAATAGAAATAGAAGCAGGAGCAGAGGAAGATAGAGAAAAACCTGCACCAGCAGAAACAGAGGGAAAAGCAGGGATAGCTGATATAGAAGATACAAAAAAAGATAAAAAGAAGTCCGAAGAAGATAGCGGAAAAGAAGAAAAATAATAATATTACGGGCTTATGCAGGATAAAATAAAAAAAGATAGCCGCCTTATGCCGCTGGATACGAGCAGATTGCAGCGCATACCCCCATATAATATTGAAGCAGAAGAATCCCTTCTTGGATCGATGCTTATCTCGAGGGATGCTGTGGGCACAATAATAGAGATCGTAAAAACAGATGATTTTTACCGCAGTTCCAATCAGATGATATTTGAAGCAATTCTTGAGATGTATTCAAAAGGAGAGCCTTCTGATCCTATAACTATTGCTGATCACCTGGAAAAGAAAGGAGTGCTGGATGAAGTCGGCGACAAGACCTTTATCCATTCCCTTATAAGCAATATACCGCTCGCGGCCAATGCTGAATATTATGCAAGGATCGTAAGAAATCATTCAATACTCAGGAAGCTGATCTATGCAGCTACAAATATTGCTACAATGGGTTATGAGGTCCCGGAGGACCTTGCTGCAACTGTAGATAAGGCACAGGAACTTATTTTTTCTATATATCAGGATTTAAACAGCGGGAATAGCAGGAATGCTATCTCGGTCATGAAAGATATTGTCTCTGAAGTATATGAGCGGGTCGAGATGCTTCACGAGTCAGGCCTGGATATCTCGGGAATCCCTACAGGATTTATAGATTTTGACCACTATTCTTCAGGACTTCAAAATTCTGACTTGATTGTAATAGCTGCAAGGCCCGGAATGGGGAAGACTGCCCTTGCGCTGGGAATGGCCAAAAATATTGCTATGAAGGAAAAGATCCCGATAGCTGTGTTTTCACTGGAGATGTCCAAACACCAGGTCGCCCAGAGGCTTCTGAGCGCTCAATCCGGCATAGACCTTCAGAGATTAAGGGATGGAAAAATCAGGGAGAATGAATGGACAAAGCTTGCAAGCGCCATTGAAAAACTGGCTGAATGTAAACTGTATATAGATGATTCAGCATTTCTGACAGTAATGGATCTCAGGTCAAGGGCAAGGATGATGGCCTCTACTTATGGCATTAAGGTGATAATCGTCGATTATCTCCAGCTGATGCAATCGACTTCGAACTATAAGGGGAACAAGGTCCAGGAAATAACAGAAATATCACAGAACCTTAAGGGTATAGCAAAAGAACTAAATATTCCCGTGATAGCCGTATCCCAGCTTTCAAGGGAAGTTGAAAAAAGGGAGAAAAAAAGGCCGCAGCTCTCGGACCTCAGGGAATCAGGCTCAATAGAACAGGATGCTGACATGGTGGTCTTTATATACAGAGATGAATATTATGATGATCAGTCAAGCAAAAAAGGACGGGCAGAACTTATCATTGCAAAACATAGAAATGGACCCACAGGTAAAGTGGAGCTGCAATTTAACAAAAAATATGCATTATTTTCAAATCTGACACAATCTAAGCAGATAGAAAACAGAGGTGATGGAAATGTCTAGTATAGCTATTCTTGGCACTCAATGGGGCGATGAAGGAAAGGGCAGGATAGTGGACCTGCTTTCGGGCCAGGTCAATATGGTCGTGAGGTTCCAGGGGGGGAACAATGCCGGACATACGGTAATAAAAGGTAAGGATGTATTCAAGCTCCACCTTATACCATCCGGAGTATTGTATCCTGAAGTTTTTTGTATCATAGGAGACGGAGTGGTGCTGAATCCTGCAGTACTTATTGAAGAGCTGGATGGCCTGAAGAAAAAGAATGTAAATACTAAAAACCTGAGGATAAGCTGCAAGGCCCATATGGTGATGCCGTATCATATTGTGCTGGATAAAGCCAGGGAACACAGGCTTGGAAAATCAAAGATAGGAACAACGCATAGGGGTATAGGCCCGGTTTATGCTGACAAGGCTTCAAGATCAGGCATAAGGACCCAGGACTTGCTTGACAGGAAAATATTCAGGACCAAGCTTGAAGAAGAACTGGCACTAAAAAATGCCATTATAGAAAAAGTATATAATATGGAACCTCTGGACATAGAAGAGATATTTGAAGATTATATGCTATATGCCGAAAGAATAGGTAAATACATCGTCGATACGACATTGATGATAAATCAGTATCTTGATAGCAATAAAAGAGTACTTTTCGAAGGTGCCCAGGGAACGATGCTTGATATCGACCAGGGAACATATCCCTATGTGACTTCTTCATCTACGACTGCGGGAGGAGTATGCGTGGGTGCCGGGATCGGACCGGGAAGGCTTGATGAAGTGCTGGGAATTACAAAAGCTTATACGACAAGAGTGGGCTCCGGACCATTTCCGACAGAAGTGGAAGGAAGTATCGGGGATATGCTGAGGGAGAAGGGGCATGAATACGGTACCACTACAGGAAGGCCAAGGCGGTGCGGATGGCTTGATGCTATGGTTCTAAAATATTCTGCCATGCTAAATTATCCTGACAGTATCGCACTGACAAAGCTTGATATCCTTTCGGGCCTGGAAAAAATAAAGATATGTACCGCATATGAATATGAGGATAAGATATATAAGGACCTTCCATGCCACCAGACAATACTCCATAAATGCAGGCCCAGATATATTGAGCTTGAAGGATGGAAAGAAGATATAACCAGTGTAAAAAGCTATAAGGAACTGCCGGTGCAGGCAAAAAGATATATTGAGAAGATAGAAGAGCTGATAAAGATACCTGTTTCCATGATAAGCATAGGGCCGGAACGCAGCCAGATAATCATCAGGAAAGGAAG